>NZ_CP061769.1:600000-852500 GCF_011420305.2 Nocardioides ochotonae
GAGGAGGAGCTGCGGCGTACCGCTGCCGACGGCGACCTGGTGGTCGCGGTGACCGACCCCGAGACCCGGATCCTGTGGACCTACGGCGGGCGGGTGATGCGGCGCAAGGCCGAGTCGGTGAACTTCGTGCCCGGTGGCCGGTGGGACGACCGCTCGGTCGGCACCAATGCCCTCGACCTGGCCAACCGCACGGCGGCGCCGGCGATGGTCTTCAGTGCCGAGCACTACGCGCCGATCGTGCACAACTGGGTGTGCTGGGCCGCGCCGCTGCACGACCCGGTCACCGGCGCCCACCTGGGCGTGCTCGACCTGTCGACGACCTGGGACCGCACCCACCCGATCGGTCTCGCGACCGCGCGGGTGCTGGCCCGCCTGATCGAGACCGCGCTGCCGCGTTCGGGCACGGGTGGCCCCGAGCAGACCCACGACCCCGGCCTGGTGATGACGCTGCTCGGCACCGCCGAGTCCCGCCTCGACGGGCAGCGGCTGCTGCTCAACCGGCGCCAGACCGAGATCCTCGCGCTGCTCGCGATCCACCCCGAGGGGCTCACGCTGGAGCAGCTGCACGCGCTGGTCTACGGCGACCAGGCGGTGACGTTCTCGACGCTCAAGGCCGAGGTCTCCCACCTGCGCGCCGCGCTCGGCGGCCAGCTCTCCTCCCGGCCCTACCGGCTGCTGATGCCGGTGGCCACCGACGTGGACCACGTGCTTTCCCTGCTGCGCCGCGGCCGGGTCGCCGACGCCGTCGAGGCGTACGGCGGCGACCTGCTGCCCGGCACGAACTCCCCGGCGCTGTGCGAGCTGGGGGAGTACGTCGCGGTCGCGCTGCGCGAGGCGCTGCTCGCCGACCCGGACCCCGACGCGGTGGTGCGCTACGGCGAGCACGCGCCGTACGACGCGGAGGTGCTGGAGGTCTGCCTGCGCTCGCTCGTCGGCCGCGCGCACCCCGCCGTACCGCTGCTGAAGGGACGGCTCGCGGTCGCCCGCGGCTGACCGAGGCGCCGGCGTCGTCGTTGTCGTCCGTGCGCCGACTCGCGCAACCACGAGCCCCGACTCGGCGGTCCAACCTTCAGCCAACCGGTCGGCCGTAGCGTGAGCGGCGTCACACGTCCGCTGCCCCTGCCCAGGAGGGCCCATGACCCGGATCAGCCTCACCGTCGACGGCGCGAAGGTGGCCGACGACGTCGAACCCCGGATGCTGCTCGTGCAGTACCTCCGCGAACGCCTCGGGAAGACCGGCACCGTCATCGGGTGCGACACCAGCAACTGCGGCGCCTGCACGGTGCACCTCGACGGCACCAGCGTGAAGTCGTGCAACGTGCTCGCGGTGCAGGCCGACGGGGCCGAGGTGACCACGATCGAGGGGCTCGCGCGCGGCGGTGAGCTGCACCCCGTGCAGGAGTCGTTCCGCGAGTGCCACGGCCTCCAGTGCGGGTTCTGCACCCCGGGGATGATCATGCAGAGCGTCGCCCTGCTGGCCGAGAACCCGCGCCCCAGCGAGGAGGAGATCCGCCTCGGCCTCGAGGGCAACCTGTGCCGCTGCACCGGCTACCACAACATCGTCCGCGCCGTGCAGCACGCCGCGGACTCGATGGACACCCCCGCCGCCCCGGCGGCCACGACGGGAGGCGTGTCGTGACCGCCACCGAGACCCGCCCCGAGCAGGCCGAGCGCGAGATCGGCAAGGAGCGCCGCCGCAAGGAGGACCAGCGCCTGATCACCGGGCGCACCCGCTGGACCGACAACATCGTGCTCCCCGGGATGCTCCACCTCGCGATGGTGCGCAGCCCGTTCGCGCACGCCCGGATCCTCAGCGTCGACACCGAGGCGGCGCGCGCCGCGACCAACGTCGTCGACGTGCTCAGCGGCGCCGACCTCGCCGAGACCCAGGGCGTGCTGATCAACGCCTGGCCGATCACCCCGGACCAGAAGACCCCCACCCACCTGCCGGTCGCGATCGACCGGGTCGCCTTCGCCGGCGAGATCGTCGCGGTCGTGGTGGCCCGCAGCGCCGCGGAGGCGCGCGACGCCGCCGAGCTCGTCGACGTGGAGTACGACGTGCTGCCGCCCGCCCTCGACCTCAAGGAGGCGGCCGCGGCCGACGAGACCAACGGCGGCCCGCTCGCACACCCCGACCTCGGCACCAACAAGTCGGCGTACTGGGTCTTCGACTCCGCCGAGGCCGGCACCGGCGGCGACGTCGAGGAGGCGATCCGCCAGGCGCGCACCGACGGCATCGTGCTGGAGCGCGAGTACCGCCAGCAGCGGCTGATCCCGGCGTTCATGGAGCCCCGCTCGACGGTCGTCGACCCGACGGGGGAGCAGCTGACCGTGTGGTCGGCGACCCAGATCCCGCACATCCTGCGCTTCGCGCTGGCCGCGACGACGGGCATCCCGGAGTCCAAGCTGCGGGTGATCGCCCCCGACGTCGGCGGTGGCTTCGGCGGCAAGCTGCAGACCACCCCGGAGGAGTGGATCACCGTCGCGGTGGCCCGCCGGCTCTCGCGGCCGGTGAAGTACACCGAGACCCGCAGCGAGTCCCTGATGGCCGGGCACCACGGCCGCGACCAGTGGCAGAAGCTCACCCTGGCCGCCACCAAGGACGGCACGGTCACCGGCCTCAAGGTCGAGCTCCTCGCCGACCTCGGCGCCTACGTCTCGCTCGTCGGCGGAGGCGTACCGGTGCTCGGGGCGTTCATGTTCAACGCGATCTACAAGTTCCCCGCCTACCACTTCGCGGTGCAGACGGTGCTCACCAACAAGACCTGGACCGACGCCTACCGCGGCGCCGGGCGCCCGGAGGCGACGTTCGCGATCGAGCGGTTGATGGACGAGCTCGCCGCCGAGGTGGGCGTGGACCCGCTGGCGGTGCGCGAGCAGAACTGGATCAAGCACGAGGAGTTCCCGTTCACCACGGTGGCCGGGCTGGAGTACGACTCCGGCAACTACGAGGCGGCCACCGCGCGGGCCAAGGAGCTCTTCGGCTACGACGAGCTGCGCGCCGAGCAGCAGCGCCGCCGCGACTCCGGCGACCCGGTGCAGCTCGGCATCGGCGTCTCGACGTTCACCGAGATGTGCGGCCTGGCCCCCTCCCGGGTGCTCGGCTCCCTCGACTACGGCGCCGGCGGCTGGGAGCACGCGAGCGTGCGGATGCTGGCCACCGGCACGGTCGAGGTGGTCACCGGCGCCAGCGCCCACGGGCAGGGCCACGAGACGGCGTTCAGCCAGATCGTCGCCGACCGGCTCGGGGTGCCGTTCGAGGACGTCGAGGTGCTGCACGGCGACACCGCGATCGCCCACAAGGGCCTGGACACCTACGGCTCGCGCTCCCTCGTCGTCGGCGGCGAGGCGCTGGTCAAGGCGGCGGACAAGGTCATCGAGAAGGCCCGCCCGATCGCCGCCCACCTGCTCGAGGCCTCGGCCGACGACCTGGAGTTCAGCGGCGGCCGTTTCGCGGTCCGCGGCACCGATCAGGGGATGGCGATCACCGAGATTGCCAGCGCGGTCTTCGCCGCCCACAACCTGCCCGACGGCGTCGAGCCGAGCCTCGACTCCGACGCGACGTTCGACCCGGTGAACTTCAACTACCCGCACGGCACCCACCTGTGCGCGATGGAGGTCGACACCGAGACCGGGGCGCTGAAGATGCGCAAGTACGTCTGCGTCGACGACATCGGCAACGTCATCAACCCGCTCATCGTGGCCGGACAGGTGCACGGCGGCCTGGTCCAGGGCATCGCCCAGGCGCTGTGGGAGGAGGCGGTGTACGACGAGTCCGGGACGCTGGTCTCGGGCTCGTTCGTGGACTACCTGCTGCCGACGGCCGCCGACACGATCAGCTTCGAGGTCGACCACACGACCACCCCGGCGCTGACCAACACCCTCGGCACCAAGGGCGTCGGCGAGGCCGGCACCATCGCCTCGACCCCCGCCGTGGTCAACGCCGTCGTCGACGCGCTGCGCCCCTTCGGCATCCACGACATCGCGATGCCGTGCACCCCCGAGCGCGTGTGGCGCGCGATCCAGGGGACCGACAAGGGGGGCAGCACCACCGGTGCCGCCGCTCCGCACTTCGACGCCTCGACCGGCATGGAGGGCACCGTGGACCGCACGACCGGAGGGACCGACGCATGATCCCCGCACAGTTCGACTACCTGGCCCCGACCACCGTCGAGGAGGCCGTCGCCGCGCTCGCCGAGCACGGTGACGAGGCGAAGGTGCTGGCCGGCGGCCAGTCGCTGCTCCCGGTGCTGCGGATGCGGCTCAACGCCCCCGAGGTGGTGATCGACCTGCGCAGGATCACCGCGCTGCGCGGGATCCGCGAGGACGGCGACGACCTCGTCGTCGGCGCGATGACCCCGCACTCGGTGGTCGCCTCCGACCCGCTCATGGCCCGGCACGCGGCGCTGGTCCCGGCCGCGATCGAGCACCTCGCCGACGCACAGGTCCGTCACCGCGGCACCTTCGGCGGGGCGCTGGCGCACGCGGACCCGGCCGGTGACCTGGGTGCCCCGGTGCTCGCCCTCGGGGCCACCTTCGTGGCCGTCGGGCCGACCGGACGGCGCACGATCCCGGCCGACGACTTCTTCGTCGACCTCTTCGAGACCGCGCTGGCCGAGGACGAGATCCTCACCGAGGTGCGGATCCCGCGTCGTACCGGCTGGGGCGCGCACTACGAGAAGTTCGTGCGCGTGGCCCACCAGTGGCCGATCGTCGCGGTCGCCGCGACCGTCCGCGCCGAGGGCGGCACCATCGCCGAGGCCCGGGTCGGGCTGACCAACATGGGCAGCACCCCGCTGCGCGCCCGCGCGGTGGAGGAGGCGCTGGTCGGTCAGCCCGCCACCGAGGAGGCGGTACGCCGCGCCGCGGAGCGAGCGGCCGACGGGGCGAACCCGCCCTCGGACCTCAACGGCGACGCCGACTACCGGCGCCACCTCGCCACGGTGCTCACCCGGCGAGCCGTCCTGAGCGCGGCGGGGGCCTGAGGCCGTGGAGCTGACCCACCGCTTCACCGTCCACACCTCCGTCGAGGAGACCTGGAGCCACTTCAACGACATCGCCTCCGTGGCCGAGTGCTTCCCGGGCGCCACGATCTCCTCGGCGGAGGGAGACGGCTTCGCGGGCTCGGTGAAGGTCAAGCTCGGGCCGATCGCGCTGGTCTACAACGGGTCCGGCAGGTTCGTGGAGAAGGACGAGGCGGCGCACCGGTTCGTCGTCGAGGCCAAGGGCAAGGACAAGCGGGGCAACGGCACCGCCGGTGCCACCGTCTCGGTGTCCATGCGCGCGTCGGGCGACGCCGGCGACGCCACCGACGTGGAGGTCCTCACCGACCTCGCGATCACCGGCAAGCCGGCGCAGTTCGGGCGGGGGGTCATGCAGGACGTCTCCGACAAGCTGCTCGGGCAGTTCGTGGCGTGCCTGGAGCAGCGGCTCACCGGACCGGCGGAGGCTGCGGCGGATGCGCAGGCGCAGGAGTCGTCGGCGGAGGCGTCCCCGTCCCCGTCCCCGGAGCCGGCCGCCGCGGTGCCACCGGCCACGCCTCGGGAGACTGCCCCGGACCGGGCGGTCGCCCCAGCGCCCGCGACCCCGCGGGCATCGACCCCCGAGCCCGCCACGGGCCCGATCGACGACGGCGCGCTCGACCTGGGCGCCGCGGTCGTGCCCGCACTCGTGAAGGCCTACGGCAAGCAGGTCGCCGCGGCCCTCGTCGTACTCCTCGTGCTGCGCTGGCTGCTGGGTCGCCGCCGGTCCTGATCGGCGAGAGGTCAGCGGCGTTCGCGCTTGACCCGGCGGCGCACCTGGAGCATCCGCAGGGAGGCGGCCACGATCACGATCACCATGCCGGTCACGGCGGCGGCGAGCAGGGACACCGCGAGCGGCGCGCGGCCCTCCCAGCCGAGGAACGCCACCTGCACGTCCTGGGTGTTCTGCACGATGAAGATCAGCAGCAGGATCAGCAGTGCCGCGATCGCGATCAGCGCCACCCAGACCCCGCTGGTCCGGGAGCCGCGCAGTGGGTCCGCGGCGGGCGCCGTGGACTTCGAGGACCGCTTGCCGGGCTTCGCTTCCGGCGGCGTGGTCGGCTGGCTGGTCGGGGGCGCCGGCTGCTGCTCGGGGGCCGGGGTGTTGCTGGACTCGGTCATACCCTGCAGGTTCCCCGCGGAGGGGTGGAGGAATCCCGTGCGGAGTGCTCAGGCGAGGGCGGCCAGCTGCTGCTGCTCCTCGGGGGTCAGCTCGATGCCGGCCGCGGCCACGTTGGACTCCAGGTGTGCGACCCGCGAGGTGCCCGGGATCGGCAGCATCACCGGCGAGCGGTGCAGGAGCCAGGCGAGCGCCAGCTGCGCGGGCGTGGCGCCCCGCTCGCGTGCCGCCGCGGCGAGCGGGCTGTCCTCGGCGGAGAGCCGACCGGTCGCCAGCGGGAACCACGGGATGAACGCGATGCCCTGCTCGGTGCAGTGGTCCAGCAGCGCCTCGGCGTCGCGGTGGGCGAGGTTGTAGAGGTTCTGCACCGACACGATGGGCGCCACCCGGCGCGCGGCCTCGAGCTCCTCGACGCCGACCTCGGAGAGGCCGAGGTGGCGCACCTTGCCCTCCTCCTGCAGCGCCCGGAGCTCGCCGACCTGGTCCTCGAGCGGGACGCTCGGGTCGATGCGGTGCAGCTGGAACAGGTCGATGCGGTCGGTCCCGAGACGGCGCAGGCTGGTCTCGCACTGCTGGCGCAGGTACTCCGGGCGCCCGCACGGCACCCACACGTCGGGCCCGGTGCGCAGCAGCCCGGCCTTGGTCGCCACCACCACGTCGTCGCGGTACGGCGCCAGCGCCTCGCGGATGATCTCCTCGGAGTAGAACGGCCCGTAGGAGTCGGCGGTGTCGATGAAGGTCACGCCCAGCTCGACGGCCCGGCGTACGACGCGGACCGCCTCGTCGTGGTCGCGCGGCGGCCCCCAGACCCCGGGGCCGGTGAGCTGCATCGCGCCGTACCCGAGACGGACGACCGGCAGGTCGCCGCCGAGCGCGAAGGTGCCCGAGGCGGTGGCGGGCGAGGACGAGGAGGTCGTGGTGCTCATGGGCCCCAGCCAACCGGACCACGCAAGCCCGGCCAGGTCTGGGCCGGGCTCAGAAGACGTTGTGCGGGCGGTACTGCACCGAGATCCGCGGGCCGGCGTGGGCGACCTTGGGTACGGCGTGCTCCCAGGTGCGCTGGCAGCTGCCGCCCATCACGAGCAGGTCGCCGTGGCCCATCTCCACCGACAGCGAGCCGCCGCCACCGCCGCGCGGTCGCAGCGCGAGGCGGCGGGGGTCGCCGAGCGACACGATGGCGACCATCGTGTCGGTGGTCCGGCCACGCCCGATGTTGTCGCCGTGCCAGGCCACGCTGTCGCGCCCGTCGCGGTAGTAGCAGCACCCGGCGGTCCGGAACGGCTCGCCCAGCTCGGGGCGGTAGTGCGCGCTGAGGGCGGCGCGGGCCTCGACGAGCACCGGGTGGGGAAGCGGGTCGTCGGCCAGATAGGTGTGCAGCAGGCGGGGCACCGCCACCACCCGGTCGTACATCTGGCGCTCCTCGGCTCGCCAGGGCACGTCGCGCACGAGGGTCTCGAAGACCTCGTCGGCGGCCGGCACCCAGGAGCGGAGCACGTCGATCCAGGCGCCGCGACCCAGCAGGCGGCGCTCGATGCCGTCGAAGGAGCCCACCCCGGCCGGGGGTGCCCCGAAGAGCGTTCCCTGGAAGTCCATGTCTCCACCATAGGTCACGCTCTCGAACGGATGTTCGACGTTGGGCCCGGCGTGGCGGGAGAAAGGGGCTGGCGCGCCGGCGCCGGACGCGGAATGGTTTCGCCATGAGCCATACCGCGACCCCGCCGTCGGGGCAGCCGGAGCATGCCGAGCGGCCCCCAGCGGCGCGGGTGCGCCACCTGACCAAGACGTACGGCGAGGGCCAGGCCCTCGTGCGGGCCCTCGACGACGTGAGCCTCGACATCGAGGCCGGCCGGTTCACGGCGGTGATGGGGCCGAGCGGGTCCGGGAAGTCCACGCTCATGCACTGCTGCGCGGCCCTCGACCGGCCCGACTCCGGCAGCGTGCTCATCGGGGAGGAGGACCTGACCCAGCTGCGCGACAAGGCGCTCACCCGGCTTCGCCGCGACTCGATCGGGTTCGTCTTCCAGTCCTTCAACCTGGTTCCGACCCTGGACGCCCGGGAGAACATCGTGCTGCCGCTGGCCATCGCCGGGCGTCGCCCGGACGCCGAGTGGTTCGACCACGTCATCGACACCGTCGGGCTGCGCGACCGGCTCAGCCACCGCCCCAACGAGCTGTCCGGAGGCCAGCAGCAGCGCGTCGCGGTCGCCCGGGCGCTGGTCAGCCGTCCGCGGATCGTGTTCGCCGATGAGCCGACCGGCAACCTCGACTCGCGCTCGGGTGCGGAGATCCTCCAGCTGCTGCGCCAGAGCGCGGACGAGGGCCAGACGATCGTGATGGTGACCCACGACCCGATCGCCGCGGCGTACACCGACCGCGTGGTGTTCCTCGCCGACGGCCGGGTGGTCGAGGAGCTGCGGCAGCCGACCCGCGAGTCGGTCCTCGAGGTGCTGGCCGGGTCGGCGTGATCCGCGCGGCGCTGCGCAGCCTGCTCGCCCGCAAGGTGCGGCTGCTCATGAGCACGTTCGCGATCGTGCTGGGCGTGGCCTTCGTCGCGGGGACCCTGATGTTCTCCGACATGCTCAACCGCAGCTTCACCGCGCTCTTCGACGCCACCGTCGGCGACGTGGTCGTCGAGCCGGAGGGCGCACAGACCGCCGACGGCTTCCTGTCCACCAACACGGTGCCGGCCGACGTGGTCGAGCGGCTGGCCGCGCTGCCCGGCGCCGCCCGCGCCGACGGTCAGGTCGAGGCCGACGGCGTGTACGTCGTGGACACCGACGGCAAGCTCGTGGGCGGGTTCGGCCCGCCCGGGCTGGGCGGCAGCTGGAACGACGCGCCCGCGGCCGGCGGGCTCGAGGGGCTGGCCATCCTCGAGGGCGAGGAGCCCCGCGGGGACGACGAGGTGGTGCTCGACGAGCAGACGGCCGAGAAATCCGGCTACGACCTCGGCGACCGGGTGGAGATCACCACCGGCGGCGACACCAGCACCCTGGACCCGGTGCTGGTCGGCATCGCCGGGTTCCCCGAGGGCGGCTCGCTCAGCGGCGCCACCCTCGCGCTCTTCGACACCCGCACCGCCCAGCAGCTCTTCCTCGACGGCCAGGACGCCTACACCGAGGTCTGGGTGACCGCGCGCGACGGGGTCTCCCAGCAGGAGCTCGCCGACCAGGCGGCCGAGGTGCTGCCCGCCGGGATCCACGCGGTGACCGGTGAGGACGCCGCCGACGAGGCCGCGAGCGACCTGCTGGAGGCGGTCTCGTTCCTGACCACCTTCCTGCTCATCTTCGCGGGCATCGCGCTGGTGGTCGGCTCGTTCCTGATCGTCAACACCTTCTCGATCCTGGTCGCGCAGCGCAGCCGCGAGCTGGCCCTGCTGCGCGCGCTGGGCGCCTCGCGCGGGCAGGTGGTGCGCTCGGTGCTGCTCGAGGCACTGATCCTGGGTGTCGTCGGGGCGACCCTCGGCCTGGGGCTGGGGGTGCTCCTCGCGCGTGGGATCGCCGCGGTCGTGGGCCGCTTCGGGCTCGACCTCAGCGGCCAGGACCTGGTGCTGGCCCCGCGCACCGTGCTCGCGGCGTACGCCGTCGGGATCGTGGTGACGGTGGTCGCGGCGTACTTCCCCGCACGGCGCACCGGCCGGATCGCGCCGGTCCAGGCGCTGCGCGACGACGTGGCGCTCCCGGAGACCTCGCTGCGGCGCCGCTTCGGGTTCGGGCTGGCGCTGGTCGCCGTCGGGGCGCTCGCGATGCTGGCGGGCCTCGGCTTCCTCGACGCCCTCGTCGACGTCCCGCGGGACGGGTGGGTGCTGGGTGCGGGCGTGCTCGCCGTGCTGCTCGGCGTGAGTGCCGCCAGCCCGGTGCTCGGGCGGCCGCTGCTGGACCTGGCCCGCGCGGTCCTGGCCCGGGTCTTCGGCTTCGTCGGGCTGCTGTCGGGTCAGAACGCGCTGCGCAACCCGCGGCGTACGACGGCGACCGCCTCGGCGCTGATGATCGGGCTCACCCTGGCCTGCACGATGGCGATCATCGGCGACTCGGCCAAGGCGAGCGTCGACCGCGCCATCGAGGAGAGCTTCGTCGGGGACTTCGTGGTCAGCAGCCTCTTCGGGGCGCCGTTCTCACCCGACGTGGCCGCGGAGATGCGCACCGTGCCCGGGGTGCAGCGGGTGGTCCGCGAGCGCTTCGGGGCCGGGCTGCGCGACGGCTCGCAGGTCGCGCTGGCGGCGACCGACCGCGGCGAGATCGACTCCTTGGAGCTGGTGGTGGCCCGCGGCGAGCTGACGCTTCGCGACGGGTCGATCCTGGTGCAGGAGTCCTGGGCCGACGACCAGGGCGTCGACGTCGGCGACGAGCTGGACCTGCAGGTGCCCACCGGGGACGTCACCTGGCGGGTGGCCGGGACCTTCGAGGACAACCCGGTCGTCTTCGCGCCGGTCCTGACCAGCGTCGAGGACCTGGTCGCGGCTGGCTTCCAGGACCGCGACAACGCGTTGATCGTCTTCGGTGCGCCCGGGACCGACGTCGGGGTCCTCCAGCAGCGCCTGGACGACGTGGTCGCCGACCAGCCCGCGGTGACCGTCAAGGACCAGGCCGCGTTCGCCGCCGAGCAGCGCGAGCCGATCGACAACCTGGTGCTGACGATCTTCGCCCTGCTCGGGCTGGCGCTGGTGATCGCGGTGCTGGGCATCGTCAACACCCTCGCCCTGTCGGTCATCGAGCGGACCCGGGAGATCGGGCTGCTGCGCGCCATCGGGCTGTCCCGCGCCCAGCTGCGCCGGATGGTGACCTTGGAGTCGGTGGTGATCTCGCTGCTCGGGGCGGTGCTCGGCGTGGTGCTGGGAGTGGTCTTCGGGGTGGCGTTGATGCGGGCGCTGCGCGACGAGGGCCTGGAGGTGATCAGCGTGCCGGTCGGGCAGCTCGCGGTGTTCCTGGCGCTGGCCATCGTGGTCGGGGTGCTCGCCGCCGTGCTGCCGGCGCGCCGGGCCGCCCGCCTGGACGTGCTCACCGCGATCGCGACCGATTGAGGGATTTCGTATATGAAATCACTCAATCGGGTGACGGCCGCCGCGAGCGGACCCTAATGTCGGACCCGTGGAGCTCACCGTGCAGACCGATGGACGCAGCCTCAAGCACGTGCAGGTGCGTGAGTATGTGAGGTCCCTCGTCGCGGGCGCCGAGCCGGGCACCCCCGCCCCCTCCGAGCGCGAGCTCGTGCATCTCTTCGGGGTGGCGCGGATGACCGTGCGCCAGGCGATGGACGCACTCGTGGTCGAGGGACTGCTGGAGCGGGTCCCCGGACGCGGCACCTTCGTGGCCCGCCCGCGCCGCGCCGCCAGCCAGATCCTCGGCTACACCGAGGAGATGACGCGCCGTGGCCTGCAGCCGGAGTCGCAGACCCTCCTCGCCCGGCGCGAGCAGGCCGGCCCGGGAGTCGCCCGCGCGCTCGCGATCACCGAGGGCGACGCCGTGCTCCACTGGCGCCGGCTGCGGCGCGCCGACGGCGGCCCGATGTGCATCGAGGATGCCTACCTCAACGAGGTCCTGCTGCCCGGCTTCCTGCAGTCCGGCATGCCCACGAGCCTGTACGACGCGCTCGGCGCGCGTGGCCTGCGCCCGACCTGGGCCGAGGACGCCGTGACCGCGGACCTCGCCAGCGCGGACGAGGCGGCGCTGCTCGAGATCGCCGAGGGCGCCGCCGTGCTCCGGCACTCGCGTCGCGCGCTCGTCGGCGAGACGGTCGTGGAGGTCTCGCGCACCGTGCACCGCGCGGACCGCTACACCCTCTACGTGCAGCTGGGCCAGGACGACTGAGCCCGGCGGCTCACCCGAGCTGACCGAGCGCGGCGACCGGCTCCCCGGTCTCCTCGCAGACCCACAGCGGGTCCGGCCCGCCGAGGTCGGGCTGGATGTACAGCGCGTGCTGCGGCACGTCGTCGCCGCACTCGAGGCAGACCGGCCAGCGCCCCTCGGTCTCCAGGAGCGCGTCCTGGACGTCCTGGGCAACCAGCCCCGCGACGTACACCTGGCCCTCGGGCCACTGCTCGGCCCACCAGGTGCGGGCGGAGACGGCGTCCTCGAGGGCACTCACCGCTCCGGGGGTCGCGCGCTGTCGTGCCTGGAGATCGGCGAGCACCCGGGCCCTGGCATCGAAGAGCACTGCGTTGTCCACACCCCCATTGTGCGACCGTTTCAAGGGCGGGCGCGCCCGGGCAGCCCTTGAGGGTCGGCCGCACGCGGCGGCCGCGGGGTCGAGGAGGCGCGACATGGCGGCTGGGGACGTGTTCGTGGAACGGTGGCTGGACCTGAGACGGCTGCCGGAGGTGATGGACGACGCCGCCGGCCAGGCAGCGGCGATCGTCGAGCATGCGGTGACCTGGGTGGCGCGCCGCGACGGCTTCGAGCCGAGCCCGGTCTGCCTGCTGCGCCCGCTGGCCGAGGCGATGGACCAGGTGGCGCTCGCCTTCGAGGAGCTCGGCCGACGCTACGCCGAGCAGTGGCGCGAGGTCCGTGACGCGGTGGTCCTCAGCACCGCCGAGCTGGAGCGTGCCGACCGGGCCGCGGCGCAGGACGCCGCCCGCGTGCACGCCCAGCTGCCCGGGACGGCCTGAGATGGCGGTCCCGGCGCTGGTCGACATCAGCCTGCCCCCGCCCGCCCTCGGCACCCGCGAGATCGCGCACGACCCCACCTTCACCGCCTGGGACACCACCTACTCGGAGCTGCGCGACGTGGTCAACCTCGGCATCGACGCGCTCAACAAGGCCGGCGCCGGGCTGCGCCGCCTGCCCGAGGAGAGCCTCGAGGAGCTGATCGTGCGCCCGCTGTCCGGCGACTACGCGGCGATCCGGCAGAACGCCCACGCGTGCGGCGACGTCCGCGCGGCCCTGCACGTGTGGGCCGACAACCTGATCCGGCTCTCGGTCGGGGTCGACCCGGCATGGGGCGGCCAGGCGGCCGCGGCGTACGTCGTGGAGGTCAACCTGCTCGGCCTGGCCGGGCGGGCGGTGGCCGAGCTGGTCGGCGCCGGGGCCGGGGTGCTGGAGACGGTGGCGGGCTTCGTCGAGCGGCTCGCGGTGGAGGTCGAGCGGCTGCTGGTGGACCTCGGTCAGGCGCTGTTCCGGCTGGTGGCCAAGATCAGCGCCAAGGTCGGCGGGCCGCTGGGCTGGGCGGCGTTCGCCACCGAGCTGGCGACACGCGGCCTCGCCGCGGTCACCGACATCATCGACGACGTCCGTCTCGTGGTGGACCTCATCGAGACCCTGCTCGACCTGCGCGCGAGCGTCACGGCCTGGGTGAGCGAGCAGCGCGAGCGGCTCGCCCTGTTCGCCGAGCTGCCGGCGCTGATGACGCGATGAGCGGCTCGGCGCAGGAGGCGGTGGACCGGGTCCTCGCCCGCGGCGCGCTCCTCCACGACCGGGCCCGCGCCCTCGACCGGGCGGGCCACGGGGACCCGGTGGTCCGGGCGGCGCTGCGCAGCGCGCTGCACGAGGCGACCGGGCCCGAGGCCCCGCTGGTGCCGCGCACGGTGGGGGAGCGGGTGCGGCGCGGCACCCTGACCTGGGACCGGGTGTGGCAGGAGCCGCAGGAGGTCGGCCCGGAGGCGGTGCTGGTGGTGCGACGCGCGCTCGCCGCGCTGGCGCGCTCCGCGCGGGAGCAGGGCCTGGGGTCCTAGCATCGGTCCATGACGACCGTGCCGCCGCTGCTCGAGGTGACGGTGCTGCACGAGCGCGACGTGCCCGGCGCGGTCGGCGGGGGCGCCGACCGGCTGCACCTGGTCAGCCACGCCGGGGCCCCGGAGGACGGGCCGACCTCGCCGGAGCCGGCCACGGTGTCGGGGGTCTGCCGCGCCAGCGAGGTGCCGGTCTTCGTGCTGCTCCGCCTCAACTCCTCCTGGACCACCACCGGGGGCGAGCTCACCCGGTTGGCCGGCCTCGCGCACGACTACCTCGGCGCCGGGGCGGCCGGGGTGTCCTTCGGCTTCCTCGACGTCGACCTGGGCATCGACACCGGGGTGTGCGCCGAGCTCGCCCGGATGCTGCGCGGGGTGCCGTGGACCTTCCACCGCGGCTTCGACGCCGCGCTGGAGCCCCAGCGGGCCTGGCGCGACGTCGCCGGGCTGCCCGGGGTGGTCGGCGTGCGCTCGGCCGGATCGCTGCGCGGCATGGACTCCGGCATCGATGAGCTGCTCGCGACGGTGAGCGCGGACCCGGTCGCCGCGCGGCTGCTGGTGGCCGGCGGCGGGCTGCTGGCCGAGCACGTCCCGTGGCTGCTCCGGGCCGGGGTGGGGCAGTTCCACCTCGGGCGCCAGACCCGGCCCGGCGCGACGTACCGCTCCTACGTCGACGCCGCCCACGTGCGCTCGTGGCGTCTGCTGCTCGACGACGCCGCCGAGCGGATCCGATGATCCTGGTCGACCCGCCGCACGTCCCCGGGCACGGCCGGTTCTGGTCGCACCTGGCCAGCGACGTCTCCTACGAGGAGCTGCACCGCTTCGCCCGCGGGCTCGGGATCCCCGAGCGCGGCTTCGACCGCGACCACTACGACGTGCCCTCGGAGTGGTACGACGACGTGGTCGCCGCCGGCGCCACCCCGGTCTCCTCGCGCGACCTGGTGGCCCGCCTCAACGCGGCCGGCCTGCGCCGCCGCAAGACCCCCCGTCCCCGCTGAACCCTCCGCCGAGTCGGGGCCAATGGTTGCGCGAGTCGGGGCTTGTGGCGCCGTCAGCCGATCCGGGCGAGGAGACCGGCCAGCTCGTGCTCGAGGTTGGCGCGGGCGGGGGCCTCCCAGCGCTCCAGCGCGTACGGCGTGCGGAACAGCCGCTCCTTCGCGGTGAGGTTCTGCAGCACCCGGGCCCGCCCGGCCAGGAAGGTGGCGTCGTCGAGGTGGGCGTACTCCACGCGCACCGCCGCTGCGTAGGCGGCGTACCGCTCGGCGGGGGAGGCGAGGATCGCCAGGTCGGCGTCGGACAGCGCGCACCCGTTGGCGTCGTCCGGCGCCGGGTCGTGGGTCTCGGTGAGCCGCACCAGTCGGGCCACCTCGGCGACCTCCACGTCGCTGAGGAGACCCACCAGGGCGTGCTCCGCCCAGGCGGCGGAGCGCTCCTCGGCGTCGCGCTCCCCGTCGTACACCGCGTCGTGGAACCACGCGGCCAGCACCACCGGCACCGGGTCGTAGACGAAGCCGGCCCGGGCGAGCTCGCTGAGGCGCCGCAGCACCTCGGCCAGGTGCTGCGCGTCGTGGTAGCCCCGGCTCGGGTCGGCGTAGGCCGCGTGCAGCGCGTCGCGCAGCTCGGGGGCATCGGGCAGGGGCCAATGATCAGCAGGGTCCACGCCCCCATCTAAGCAAGCCGCTACGGTGACGCAAACCAGATCGCCCCCAGACCCCAGGAGACGAACAGATGGCAGTGACCCCCGAGCGGATCCGCGCGGTCGTGGAGCAGTACGTCGAGCTCATCGGACGCGGCGACGCGGACGAGATCGCCGGGCTGTACGCCGACGGCGCGAGCCTCGAGGACCCGGTCGGCAGAGAGCCGCTGACCGGCCGCGAGCAGATCCGGAAGTTCTACGCCAACCTCGCCGGGGCCGACATCAGCACCCGGCTGTTCGAGGTGCGGATCTGCGGCAACGAGGCGGTCTTCCACTTCGAGGTGGCCACCCGTGCCGGTGACGCGTCCTACACGGTGGCGCCCATCGACCTGATGAGCTTCGACGAGCAGGGCCGGATCACCTCGATGCGCGCCTTCTGGAGCCAGACGGACATGAAGGTCAGCTGACCGGACCCACGGTCGGCGTCGGCGTGGGACTCGAGGTCGGTGTCGGCGTCGAGGTCGGCGTCGGCGTGGGAGTCACCGTCGGCGTGGGAGTCGGGGTCGGGGTCGGCGTGGGTGTCGGCCCCGGCGGCCGGCACTGGGTCGGCTGGCCCGAGGCGGTCGAGCGGGGCAGGAGCAGCAGGCCCACGGAGGTCTCGCGCCCGGTCGTGACCGACACGCTCGCACGGCGGTAGGACGTGAACAGGCAGTAGCTGCTGCGCGTCGTCATCCACCCGCCGCGGTCGGCCTGCGGATTGACGACCACCGTCAGGCCGCTCTGGGTCGTCAGCTGGCCACCGAACCGGAAGCGGCCGCGGGAGTCGGCGGTCGTGGTGGCGAGCCGGTTCCCGGCCCGGTCGAAGAGCATGACCTCGGCGCTGGGCAGCGCGAAGGCGGGGTCGGCGGCGTCGACCACCGTGCCGCTCACGCTCGCGCCGCGCTTGGTCCACACGAAGGTGCTGGCCAGGTCGGCCCGGCCGGCGCGGACCTGGGCCCCGCGCACGACGCCGGACTGGGCGAGGTAGTCGCCGGCGCCCGGGGCGATCATGGTGTAGCCCCCCGGGTGGAGCCCGCGGAAGGTGACGGTGCCGTCGCGGCTGCTGCGCGCGCTCCACCACTGGCCGCTGGCCCTGCTCACCACGGTCACGGTGACCCGCTGCCGCACCTTCGCACCGGACGCCTGGCCGAAGCGCAGATCGACCAGCAGGGTGCCGCCACGGGTGCTCAGGCGCGGGCTCACGTGGCGCGCCTGGCCGCGCTTGAGCGCTCCGGCCCAGGTGCTCTTGCCGACCCACACACCGGAGCGGTCCCAGGTGAAGACCGAGTAGCGCCCGGCCGGGAGGCCACCGATGGCGAACTCTCCCTTCGCGTTGGCCTTGGTCTCGAAGGACTGCTCGCTCGCGTTGGCGGCGACCACCTTCGCGCCGGGCAGCACCTTGCCGCCGCCGCGGGCGACGCCGGTGATGCCGGCGCCGCGCGTCAGGCGGACGTTGCGCTGCACGGTCCGCCCCGCGCGCACCGTCACCGTGACGTTGCCGGGGGCGTACTTGGTGAGGTCGTACGCCGGGCGCAGGTCGACGAACTGCAGGCGGTAGGTGCCCGGGGCGAGGTTGAGCGAGTAGATCCCGTAGCGCACCTTCTTCTGACCGAGGTAGCGCCAGTCCTTGGTGAACCACAGCATCTTCAGCCGGGGTGCGCCCGCCTGCGGGCCGGTGATCTCGCCGCGCACCGTGCCCATGCTCGGTGCGCCCGTCGCCGGGGGCGTCGGGGTCGCGACCGTGAGCAGCAGCGCGGCGATGAGCGTCGCCAGTGCGAGCAGGACGGACACGCGGCGGATCCGGAGGTTCTCCACGGGTGGAGCCTAGGGGCGCCCGCCGACGCCGATCCTCAAGGTCTGCGAAGGCTCTCCTCAATTTCCTGCGGGCGGTCCACCGGGGCCGGCCGCATCGCCCAGCGGATGGTGCCGGTGGCCAGCGTCCCCAGGGCCCGGACCACGGTGCGCTCGGTGACCGGGAGCCGGGGCAGCCGCAGCGGCCGCCGGGTCCACGCGGGCATCAGCGCGACCGCGGCCGCGCCCAGCACGGCGTACGGCGGGCGCGCCGCGAGCGGCAGCGGCGGGTGCAGGAGCACGTGGGCGACCGCCTCGCGGGCCTCCGGGGTGGCGCGCAGCTCGGGTCGGTACGACGCCAGCGTGGTGGCCAGCTCCTCGGTGGTCGTCGGCGGGTCGATCACGCCGAGGCGGCGACCGATCTCGGCGAGCTGGACGAGGTAGGTGTCGCGCCCGGCGGCGTCGAGGGGCTCGCGGCCGTAGATGTCGTGGGCGCGCAGGAAGCTGTCCGCCTCGGCCGCGTGCACCCAGCCCAGCAGGTGCGGGTCGGAGGCGGCGTACGGCGTGCCGTCGGGCATCACGCCACGCACCCGCTCGTGGATCTTGCGCACCCGGGCGATCGCGGCCTCGGCGTCCTCGACGTGGCCGAAGGTCGTGGTGGCGAGGAAGGTGCTGGTGCGCGCGAGGCGACCCCAGGTGTCGACCCGGTAGTCGGAGTGCTCGGCGACGCCGCGCATCGCCGCCGGGTGGAGGGTCTGCAGCAGCAGCGCGCGCAGTCCGCCGACGAACATCGAGGCGTCACCGTGCACGGTGGTGATCGGTGAGCCCGCCTCGAACAGGCGTGGACCCGGCCGGCCGTGGATGCGCTGTCGCTGGGCGTCGCCGTCCGGTCCGGCGACGCGCTGGAAGATGACCTGCCCGAGCCGGTCCCGTACGCCCATGTCGGCCAGCGTACGGAGCCGGGCACGAATCAGCGGCTCACGCCGACCAGGTCCGGACCCAGATCGCCTTGTCGGAGCGGCAGAGACGCTCGAGGGAGCCGGTCGAGGGCGGCGCGGCGACGTCGGTGACGACGTACCCGAGCTCGCCGGAGGTGGCCAGGGTCTGGCCGGTGACGTTGTCGCCCTGCTCGGCCAGGAGGTCGTTGAGCTTGGCGAGCACGCCCGGCACGTTGCGGTGCAGGAAGCCCAGCCGGTGCTGGCCCGGGGCCATCGGCGGCGGGGCGACGGCGGGCATGTTGACCGACAGCCCGGTGCTGCCCTCGAGAGCGAAGGCGACGAGCTTGCCGGACACGAAGCGCCCGATCTCCTCCTGCGCCTCCTGGGTGGAGCCGCCGACGTGGGGGGTCAGGATCACGTTGTCCAGGCCGCGCAGGACCGACTCGAACTGGTCGCCCTGCGCCTTCGGCTCGACCGGGAAGACGTCGAGCGCGGCGCCGGCGAGGTGGCCGGACTTCAGGTGGTCGCGCAGCGCGTGGTCGTCGACGACCATGCCGCGCGAGGCGTTGATGAACATCGCCCGCGGCTTCATCTGGGAGAACTGCTTGGCGCCGAACAGGCCCGCGTTGCCCAGGCGCCCGTCGATGTGCAGGCTCACGACGTCGGAGATCGCGAGCAGCTCCTCGAGGCTGTTCATCCGTCGCGCGTTGCCGTGGGCCGGGCGGTCGGCGGTGTCGTAGAAGACGACCTGCATGCCGAGCGCCTCGGCGACCGTGGAGAGCTGGGTGCCGATGTTGCCGTAGCCGACGATGCCCAGGATCCGCCCGCGCACCTCGTGGCTGCCCTTCGCGGACTTGTCCCACACGCCGGCGTGCATCCGCTCGATCTTCTCGGGCAGGCGGCGGGCGAGGGCGATGATCTCGCCGATCACGAGCTCGACCACGCTGCGCGTGTTGGAGTACGGCGCGTTGAAGACCGCGACGCCGCGCTCGGAGGCGGCTGCGAGGTCGACCTGGTTGGTCCCGATGCAGAAGCAGCCGATCGCCACCAGGTCCGGGGCGGCGTCCAGCACCTTGGCGGTGACCGTGGTGTTGGAGCGGATGCCGAGCATGGCCACGCCCGGCAGGGCGGCGATGAGCTCGTCCTCGGAGAGCGAGTGGCTCAGCAGCTCGACCTCGAAGCCACGGGCCTCGAGCTGCTCGACGGCGACGGGATGGATGTTCTCCAGCAGCAGGACCTTCACGGTCACTCACTGTAGGACCGCGACGCTCCGCGGGCCGGACCGGGCCGGTCCTCGGACGGGTGGGGTGAGGTACGGCGCACCGGTGCCCCCCTCCCCATGTAACGCGGGGTTATCGACGCTGCACACGTGGTGTACGCCGTGGGAAGCGTCCACAGCACGATGTCAGTCGTCTGCCGCGGCACCCCGGGAAACCGGTGGCCCGGGGAGACCCCGGGTGTCTAGCGTCGCGGCCATGCCCCCGGACCCCGACTCCTTCCTCGCCCTGGCGCGCAGCTCGCCCTGGCGCTGGACGACGCTGCACCTGGCGCACCGCTCCGGGTTCGCTGGCGAGTGCGAGGCCTGGGTGCGTCGACCGGGGGAGCTGCTGGTGCGCGACAGCGAGGGTCGGCTGCACCGGGCGAGCGGGCTGCCCTACACCCGCGGCACGCTGATGGTCTTCACCGCGGAGGGGACCCCGCCCCCGGACCCGGTGCCGGAGCACACCTCGGTGCTCCCGCACCAGATCGCCCCGCCGTTGCGCGCCGACGGGCTGGTCGAGTGGCGCCCCGAGCGCTTCGACCTCGACTACGACGACCCGATGTACACCAACTACAGCTGGGTCGCGATGCTCGACCCGGTGGAGCTGAGCCACCACGTGGCGGTGGACCGGTTGCGCGCCGACGTCGTCGCCGGCCGTCCCGCGTGGCGAGCCGACCTGCGGGCGCTGCCCGGGTACGACCCGCGCTGCGGCGGCAACTGCTGCGAGCTGCTCGACAGCGAGGCCGGGATGCGCGCGGACCTCGACGACGACGAGGAGCTGCCGCCGAGCTGGCGCGGCCGGGACCACCCCGACCACTACGACGTCGCCCTCGACGTACAGACGGGGGTGGTCGTGCGCTGCCTGCCCGTCGGCGGCCCCGACGACGCGCCCTGGCTGGAGAACGACATCCTCGAGGTCGACACGGACCTCGACGAGCTGTTCGACCGGCCCGGGACGACACCGCCGGCGCGCTGACCACTCCCCATGTCACGCGGGGGTGTCGACGCTGCACGGCCCCGCCATTGGGGCCGACTCGCGCAACCACAAGCCCCGACTCGGGGAGAGGGGGTCAGGCGGGGAGGTCCTCGGCGTCCACGATCCGGTAGGCGTAGCCCTGCTCGGCGAGGAAGCGCTGGCGGTTCTGGGCGAACTCCGCATCGACGGTGTCGCGCGAGACGATCGTGTAGAAGTGCGCGGACTTGCCCTCCGACTTCGGGCGCAGCAGCCGGCCGAGGCGCTGGGCCTCCTCCTGACGCGAGCCGAACGAGCCGGACACCTGGATCGCCACCTCGGCGGAGGGCAGGTCGATGGAGAAGTTCGCGACCTTGCTGACCACCAGCAGCCCGATCTCCCCGGAGCGGAAGGCGTCGAAGAGGCGCTGGCGCTCCTTCACGGTCGTCTCGCCCTTGATCACCGGGGCATCGAGCTCGGCGGCGAGCTCGTCGAGCTGGTCGATGTACTGCCCGATCACCAGCGTCGGCTGACCGGGGTGGGCGGCCACGATGTCGCGCACCACCCGGGTCTTCTCCGCGGTGCAGGAGGCGAGCCGGTAGCGCTCCTCGGGCTCGGCGGTGGCGTAGACCAGCCGCTCCGCGCTCGGCAGCGTCACCCGCACCTCCACGCAGTCGGCGGGCGCGATCCAGCCCTGCGACTCGATGTCCTTCCACGGCGCGTCGTACCGCTTCGGCCCGATCAGGGAGAACACGTCGCCCTCCCGGCCGTCCTCGCGCACCAGCGTCGCGGTCAGCCCGATCCGGCGGCGGGCCTGGAGGTCGGCGGTCATCCGGAAGATCGGTGCGGGCAGCAGATGCACCTCGTCGTACACGACCAGGCCCCAGTCGCGGGCGTCGAGCAGCTCCAGGTGCGGGTAGGCGCCCTTGCGGCGCAGCGTCAGCACCTGGTACGTCGCGATCGTGACCGGCCGGATCTCCTTCATGGCGCCGGAGTACTCGCCGATCTCGTCCTCGGTCAGCGAGGTCCGCTTGATCAGCTCGTCCTTCCACTGCCGGGCGCTGACGGTGTTGGTGACCAGGATCAGCGTGGTCGCCTGGGCGTGCGCCATCGCGGCCGCCCCGACGATCGTCTTGCCGGCGCCGCAGGGGAGTACGACGACCCCCGACCCGCCGTGCCAGAACGACTCGGCCGCGTCGCGCTGGTAGTCGCGCAGCGTCCAGCCGTCCTCGACCAAGGAGATGGCGTGCGCCTCGCCGTCGACGTACCCGGCGAAGTCCTCGGCCGGCCAGCCGAGCTTGAGCAGCGCCTGCTTGAGGTTGCCGCGCTCGGAGGGGTGCACCACGACGGTGTCCTCGTCGAGGCGGTCGCCGAGCATGCCCTTGATCTTCTTGGCGCGCAGCACCTCCTCGAGCACCGGCCGGTCGGTGCTGGAGAGCACCAGCCCGTGGGTGGGGTGCTTCTCCAGGCGCAGCCGGCCGTAGCGCGCCATCGTCTCGGCGACGTCGACGAGCAGCGCGTGCGGTACGGCGTAGCGGCTGTAGGCCAGCAGCGTGTCCACGATCTGCTCGGCGTCGTGGCCGGCGGCGCGGGCGTTCCACAGGCCGAGCGGGGTGAGGCGGTAGGTGTGGATGTGCTCGGGGCTGCGCTCGAGCTCGGCGAACGGCGCGATCGCCTTGCGGCAGTCCGCGGCACGCTCGTGGTCGATCTCGAGCAGCAGGGTCTTGTCCGACTGGACGATGAGAGGGCCGTCGTTCACCCGGCGAGTCTACGGAGCGGCGGGTGGGCGCTCAGGCCTCGACTCAGTCCTCGACGGGGCGGACCACCGAGATGCGGTGCACCGCGAAGGTGCGCACGTCGTCGGAGCGGTGGTCGTGGGCGGTCAGCTGGCCACCCTCGACCGAGATCGGGTCGACCACCCGCTCGGTGGAGGTGCCGTGGTTGTCGACGTACCCGATCAGCACGCTGGTGCGGGTCTCGACGGCCTCGCGCAGCGCCGCCAGCGACCCGCTCGGGGTCAGCGGGGCCGCCGCGGCGCCGGTCGGACGGGCCTCGGCGGCGCGGTCCCCGGAGCGGATCGCGGTGACCACCGCGGCCACGGTGGCGGTGGCCCGGGCCGCGCTGGCGCCGGCGCTGCGGCGGTGCTCCTTGGGCGTGCGCGCGCGCAGCAGGTCCGGGCGCGAGACCCGCACCGTGCCGTCCGGGGCCTCGACCACCGGTGCGGCGCCGAGGTCGCGCAGCCGGGGGAGCAGCACGTCGATCGGGGTGTCGCTGATCAGCACCGTCGGCGCGATGCGGCGCAGGCCCAGCGAGGCGGCGCGCGGGTGGTGCAGCAGTTCGGCCAGTGCGGTCTCGTCGTCGGCGCGCAGGAACGCCTCGGCGTGCCCGACCCGGATCGTGCCGAAGGTGCGGGCGGTGTCGTCGACGAGGTAGGTCAGCGGCTGCGGCACCGGCGTGCGCGAGACCGAGGCCAGGAACTCGTGCAGCTCCGCGGCCCCCCAGCCGGTGTCCAAGGCTCGGCGTACCGACCCCGGCGTGAAGCGGTACGTCGTCGCGCCGCCGCGTGACTCCACGTCGGCGACGAGCGCCAGGCGGCGCGCGAGGCTGGACTCCAGCGGGCCGGGGGCGACGGCGGTCAGGTCGGCCTGGAGCAGCACGTGGTCGACCGGCTCGGGCATCAGCCGGGTCAGGGCGGGCACGGGGTCGGCGCCGTCGAGCAGCTGCCGGGCGGGGCCGGACAGGCCGCCGAGGGCGGTGACGCCGAGCGCGGCTGCCTCCTCGAGGGACCAGGCGACCAGGTCGGCGCGGGTGCGCGGCCGGCGCGGCCGCAGCCAGGCCAGCCGGGCCACCAGCGACGGCGTGCCGGTGCCGGTGGCCAGGACCTGCCCGTCCGGCAGCGCGGCCAGCTCGCCGAGCGCCGTGCGGCGGGTCTCGACGAGGTGGGAGCCGGTGAGCTCGGGGGCCAGCGCGTTCCAGGTCTTGCCGGCGTTGTCGCGCTTGCCGACCAGGCCGGGCAGGCGGGGGGAGTCCAGCCAGGCGCGCACCAGCGCGACCCAGCGCTCGGCCGGGGTGGTGGCGATCCACAGGTCGAAGGCATCGGTCGGGACCCAGGCCGGGTTGCCGTCGGGGTCCGCGGCGGTGGCCAGCAGTCCGGCGGCGTAGGCCACCTCGACGACGAGCGCGGCCGTGGGCTCGTCCACGTGCAGCAGGAGCGCGGTCGCGCGCAGGTCGCGCACCCCGAGGCCGCCGCTGCGCAGCGACGTCGGCGGGTGGGTGCTCCACTGGTCGAGCAGCAGCTCCACGCGGCGTACCGCCTCGAAGGCGGTGCCCGCGGCGGCGCGGTCCACGAGCGCGGCGTCGCGCTCGCTGGTGACCAGCGGGGGCGGGGTGCCGACGGGCTCACGGGTGGTGCGGCCGCCGCGCAGCGCCAGGCCGACCTCGCCGGGGAGCACGACGACTCCGCCACCGCGGGGCACCAGCAGTCGCCGGGCCAGCAGCTCCTCGGCGGGCGTGCGGGCGTCGTGGGGGCTGACCAGGTGCCGGGAGGTGCCGGTGGTGGCCTCGCCGCCGTGCTCGGCCACGTGCTCGAGCAGGGTCCGGGCGGGCTCGGATAGCTCGGCCAGTCGCTTCTCGATCTCGGCGGGGGGACGCGAATCTGGGCTGCACGGCATGAGACCGCTGGTCCCGGGTCCCGACCCCAGGGCGTCGGCGACGCCGGTGAGCGGGCGCAGCCCGGCCTGGCTCTCCCAGACCAGCGCCAGGTCACCGAGCCGGGCCAGCGCGCGGGCGACGTCGGTGGGCTCGGCGTTGACCACCGTGTCGAGCTGCTCGGGGGTGGAGTGGCCCAGCACCACCAGGGCGTCGAGGACGGTGAGCTCGAGCAGGTCGAGCTGGTCGAGGGCGCGCAGCAGCGAGGACCGGACCGCGGCGCGCGAGGCGAGCTGGCTGGAGTCGTGGGGGACCGGACTGGCCAGGTCGGGGCGGGCGGCGAGCAGGCGGGCGAGCCGCTCGTCGGACCAGCTGCGCAGCTGGTCGGCGAGGGAGCGGAAGCCGCTGGGTGACGCAGGTCGTCCGGACATCGTTTCCCACGCTATCGGCCCGTCGGGAGTCGGCGCGGGGAGGTCCGGCGGACGGATCGCCGGGCGCCGTCCTTCGCAGCCGGCGGGGTGGGGCTGTGCGACGAGGAGAGCCGCCTTCGCGGCGATGTGATGGGATCGAGGACAACCGTCGTCAGCCCAGAGCGTCGACCCGACAGGGAGTGGGAGGCCGCCATGACCGACCCGAGGCAGGACACCGCCCGGCCGCCGCACAGCGGACCGCGGTCCTACCGCAGCGGGGAGTGGTACGCCGTCGTCGGCCCGCACACCCTGCTCCTGCTGCCCCCGGACCAGCGCGCCCGCGCCGCCCGGCTGTGGGAGCTGGCCGACGGGGGCGCCGACCTCGAGGAGCTCCTGGACGCCCTGCTGGCCGGTGGGCTGCGCTCGCTGCCCGGCTTCGCGCTCGCCGGGGTCGTCGAGGACGGGGACACCCGGGTGCTGCTGCGCGGCCCCGTGCACGCCGAGCTGCACGGCGACGAGGGCGTCCTCTCCCTGGACGGCACCGAGGCCGCGAGCTTCCTGGACCGCCGGGTCCCGCGGGTGCGCCGGGTGACGCTGAGCGCCGGCGAGGCGAACGGTCCCGACCTGCTGCTCACCGACGGGCTGGTGCGCGCCGCGCGGGTCGACCACCCGCCGTACGTCGCGCAGGCGCCGGCCCCGCCGCCCGCCCCGCCGGTCTCCGTGCCGGAGTCGCCGCCCGCCCCGCCCGCCCCGCCGACCCCGCCTCCGCCTCCGCCGCCCCCGCCGCCGCGGCCGGAGCCCCCGGCCATGCCGACCCCGCCTCCGCCGCCTCCGTCGCCGTCGCCGTCGCCGGCCGACGTACCGTTCGGCGGTCCGGACACCGGCCCGATCGGTCTGCCCGACCCCGAGGCGCCGACGGCCCTGGACCTGCCTGCGGTCCCCGACTTCCCGCCGGTGCCCCCGCCCCCGATGGGCGGGCCCTCCCCGGTCCCCGGAACCCCGCCCGCCGGTGCGCCGGTCGGATGGGGCGCCGGCGACCGCGAGGCCGGCTTCCACCGGCGCCACGGTGACCACGCCGACCCGCCGGAGCCGTCCGAGCCCGAGCCCGCCGGTGCCGCGGCCGACGCCCCGGTGGCGCGGCTGGTCATCTCCGACGGAACGGTGGTCGACGTGGACCGCCCGGTGCTGATCGGACGTGCGCCCGCGGCCCGTCGCGCCGTCGCCGGGGAGGACGCGCGGCTGGTGACGGTGCCGAGCCCGCACCAGGAGATCTCCGCCACCCACCTCGAGGTCAGCCCCGGCGCCGGGGCCGACACCGGCTCCGCGGTGGTCACCGACCTCGGCTCGACCAACGGCAGCGTGCTGGCCCGCCCGGGCCTGCCCCCGGAGGCGCTCCAACCGGGCGTCTCGGCGCTGCTCGTCCCGGGGTCGCTGATCGACCTCGGCGACGGGGTCACCATCCAGGTCACCACTCCCTGACCCCGGCGCCGTGCGCGACCCGAGCCGTTGTCCGCCGGCGGCGCTGGAGCGCCGTTTCCACGCCGCGGTCCTCGACCTGCTGGTCGTCGCGCTGCCCGCCAGCGCCCTGGCGTACGCCGCGCACCGGCTCGGCGCTCCCGTGCCCGCGGTCCTCGGGGTCGGGGCGGGGGTGCTGCTGGTGGCGGCCGTCCTGGAGGCGGCGGCGGTCGGGCTGACCGGTTCCTCGCCGGGCCGGGCGACGTTCGGGATCCGGACGGTGGGCGCCGAGGGCGTCCCGGTCGGGGCCGGGGCGGGGCTGCTGCGCGCGGCCCTGCTCGCGGGCACGGGCGTCGCCACCCTCGGGGCTGGCCTCGCGGTGCTCGGCTGGACCGCGCTGGTCGACCCGAGCGGACGGCGGCGGGGGTGGCACGACCGGCTTTTCTGCACGGTCGTCCTCGACGTGCGCGGCGGTGACACCGCGGAGCCGGATCCCGCGCCCGGGCCCGCGTCGCTGGTCAACCTCACCACGATGCGCCTGCTGCCCGCGCCCGCCCCACTCCCGGCTGCGGCGCTGCGCCCGGTTGCTCCGGCCCCGGGTGCTCCGCGACCTCTCCCCGGGGAGGTGGGGCCGTCGCCGGCTGCGTCCCGGTGGCGGGTCAGCTTCGACACCGGGGAGTCGATCCTCATCGAGGGCCTCACCCTGGTCGGCAGCGATCCCGGCAGCGATCCCGGCAGCGATCCGGGCAGCGAGCCGGTGCGTCGCCGGGTCACCCTGGGCGACGCCTCGGTGTCACCCACCCACGCCCGGCTCCAGGTGGTGGCCGGCGGCACCCTCGTGCTGATGGTCAGCGCTTCGGGCACGGTGCTGCTGCGCGGCGACGCGCCGCGCGAGCTCGTGCCCGGCCGCGCCACCACCCTGCTTGCCCACGACCGGGTCCGCTTCGGCGATCACCTGATGGAGGTGCTCCGCGAGGCGTGAGCACCGGCCCGCTGGCGCGCCCCGGGGCACCACGCCCGTACGACCACCAACCTCAGCGGGTGATGAGCACCGGCACCCGGGTGCGGGTGCCGGTGGCACCGCGCCAGGTGACCACGCCGTCGTCGACCGGCCGCGCGCCGGAGGCGGGGCCGCTGACGCGCACGGTGTAGGTCGCGGACTCGCCGGGGGCCAGCCGCACCGCGGCGGGGGTGACCCGCACGTCGTACCGCTCGAAGCCGGAGGCGGCGGAGGAGAAGTAGAGCGGCTGTCGCCCGACGTTGGTGATCGTGCGGCGCGCCACGTCGCGGTCCCGGCGCAGGATGATCGAGGGCGTGTTGAGGTGCCGCCCGAGTGAGCCCTCCAACCAGCGCCGGTAGTCGCCCGGATCGAGGTCGTGCACCAGCCCGGGGCGCGCGGCGAGGTCGGACCGCAGGCGCCCGGCCCCGGTGCGCAGCACCGACCCCGGGACCGCGGCGCTGGTGGTGGCGAGCGCGGAGCGGACCGCCGCGGCAGACCAGTCGCGGCGGGCGCGGAGGCGCGCCGCGATCCCGCTGGTGTACGCCGCGGCCGCCGAGGTGCCGCTCGTGAAGGCCCAGCGCTCCGCGCCGGGCGGTACGGCGCTGAGCAGCCCGGTCGCCGGGGCGATCAGGTCGGGGTTGAGCACGGGTGCGGCGGGGTCGCCGGTGGGGGAGAACCCGGCGACCTTCGATGCCGGGCGCCGCGCGCCCTCGGGGCGCAGGGTGACCAGCGCGCCGGGGTTCTCCCGCACCCAGTCGCGCAGTCGCGCGCCATTGTCGCGGCCGAGGTGGACGGTCGGCACGCGGTGCAGGTCGGCGTCGACCGACCCGCGTCGGGTGTTGACCAGCACCACCCCGGCTCCGTCGGCCAGCCCGACCGCCGCGGACTTGTCGACGCGGCTCACCAGGCCGCGCTCGCACACGACGACCCGGCCGCGCGCCCGCGCGGCGTCGAGGCTCCCCGGGGCGCACTGGCGGGCCCGGTCGCGATCGGCCCCGCGGGTGGCGACGTCCGCGGCGAGCACCAGCGGAGCCGGGCCGACGCGCAGCGAGGAGGCCATCGCCCCCGGCAGCGTGGTTCCGTCGCCCAGGACCACCCGGCCGCGGCGCTGGACGCCGGTGGCGCCCCCGACGGTGGTCACCCACGGCGAGGGGTGGGCGGCCCGGGACCGGGCGCCGGCGTTGCCGGCGGCGGCGACCACCACGATGTCGGCCTCGGCGGCGCCGAGGAGCGCGCGCTCGACCGTGTCGACGCCGTCAGGGTTGTCGGGTCCGGGGGAGGCGGGCGTGCCGCCGACGGCGAGGCTGAGCACGTCCACCCGGTCGGCCGTGGCCCGGTCGATCGCGGTGACCAGGTCGGCGCTCGCGCAGCCGTCGTCCGCAGGGTCCGGCGCCGTCCAGCAGGCCTTGTAGACGGCGAGGCGGGCCTGCGGGGCCGCCCCGGAGTGCCGGCCGAGGTCCTCGCGGCCCACCCGCACGCTGATGTCGCTGTTGCCGGCGGCGATCGAGGCGGTGCGGGTGCCGTGACCGTGGTCGTCGCGCGGGGACAGCGAGGACGCCGCCCGCAACCGGCCGCGGCCGAACCCCTCGACGTACCACTGGGCAGCCAGCACCTTGTCGGTGCACGCGGACTGGTCCCAGTCCGGCTCGCTCACGCAGGAGCCGCGGAAGTCCCGCGGCGCGCGGCCCAGGCCGGGCGAGCCGGAGAAGACCGGCCCATCCGGGTGCAGCCCGGTGTCGACCAGGCCGATCACGGTCCCGGCGCCGCCGGTGTCGCGCCCCGTGCCCGGCGCCGGGTGGACGACCCGGGTGCGGGTCGCGGCGAGCGGGCGCACGGTGTTCGGCTCGACCAGGGCGACCTCGGGCTCGGCGCGCAGCGCGCGGACCTGCGCGTCGGTGAGGTCGACGGCGACCCCGCTCAGCGCGGTGGTCCAGCGATAGACGGGCTCCGGGGCCCCGACACGGTCCAGCAGCCGCTGCTGGCGGGCCAGCTCGCGCGTCGGCCCGCTGGGGAACACCCGGTCGGAGGCGGCCGAGCCCGGCCCGGTCAGGGTCACCAGGTGCAGGCGCGCGTCGCCGGCTTCGCCGGCGTGTGGAGCCGGCGGAGCCGCCGACGCTGCCGGCCCGGACAGCCCCGACACTCCGGGCAGCGCGAGCGCGGACATGCCCACGCCGGCGGCCAGGGCGGCGGCGAGCGCGCGGGACATGCGTCGCACCGGGTGCGTCACCCGGGTCCGCCTGCTGCCCATCGCGATCCCTCAGTCCGTTGTGCCAGTCCGTTGCGCCACTCTTCTGCCAGTCCGTTGCGTCAGTGTCGTGAGGCCCGCGACCTGTGGGTCTCGCGCCCCTAGCCTGTCCGACCGGCGCCCGCGCTGACAACCATCCCGTTCTGGCCCGGCCCCTACACTCCGCCCCATGAGCGCGATCCCGGAGCCCACGCCCCTGGTCGTCGGCTTCGACCTCGACCTGACCCTGATCGACACCGCACCCGGGTTCCAGGAGGTGCTCCGGGCCCTCGGCGCCGAGCTCGGCGTCGACTTCCCGGCCGAGGAGATGACCCGTCGGCTCGGCCCGCCCCTGGAGCACCTGCTCGGTCCCTACCTCCCGGCCGAGGCGATCCCGGCCGCCGGGGACCGGTTCCGCGAGATCTACCCCGCGCACGCGATCGCCCCGGTGCCCGCGCTCCCGGGCGCGCACGAGGCGCTCGCCGCCGTACGACGCCACGGCGGGCGCACGGTCGTGGTCACCGGCAAGTTCCCCGAGAACGCGCGCCTGCACGTCGACCACCTCGGCCTCGACGTCGACGTGCTCGAGGGCTGGGTGTGGGGCGTCGGCAAGGCCGCGGTGCTCCAGCGCGAGGGCGCGTCGGTCTACGTCGGCGACCA
The DNA here is from genome assembly GCF_011420305.2 of Nocardioides ochotonae. Classification (NCBI taxonomy): domain Bacteria; kingdom Bacillati; phylum Actinomycetota; class Actinomycetes; order Propionibacteriales; family Nocardioidaceae; genus Nocardioides; species Nocardioides ochotonae. Next base: position 629,816 of record NZ_CP061769.1, read on the forward strand.
CGTCCACGACGTGGAGGGCGCGCTGGCGGCGGGGGTGGTGAGCGTGTCGGTGCTGAGCGGCGGCTGCACCCGCGAGGAGCTGATCGAGGCCGGAACCCATGTCGTCCTCGACGACCTGGGGCAGTTCCCGGGCTGGCTGGAGGAGCACCTGCTGGCCACGGTGCGCCCCGCCCGCTGCGTGGGTCACCCGGTGGTGCCGCCCACCCGGTGACACATAGGCTGTGCGACCCGCACCCGCCGCCGGCCGGTGCCCGCCGAGCAGAAGAGGTCATGACCGTGTCCACTGGCAAGGTGAAGTGGTACGACGCCGACAAGGGCTTCGGGTTCCTGTCCCAGGACGACGGGGACGACGTCTACGTCCGCGCGGAGGCACTGCCGCCCGGGGTCACCACGCTCAAGGCCGGCACCCGGGTGGAGTTCGGCATCGCCCAAGGCCGGCGCGGCGAGCAGGCGCTCCAGGTGCGGGTGCTCGACGCTCCCGCGTCGGTGTCGCGCAACCAGCGCAACGCCGCGCGCCGCAAGCCCGAGGAGATGGTCCCGATCGTGGAGGACCTGATCCGGGTGCTCGACGACATCGGCGAGACCTACCGACACGGCCGCCACCCCGACTCGAAGACCGCGGCCCCGGTGGCCAAGCTGCTGCGCGCGCTCGCCGACCAGCTGGAGCTCTGAGCCCGCCGCTCAGCCCGAGGCCGGGCCGGTCGGAGCCTCGGTGGCCGGCGCCGGCTGGGCGCGCACGCCCATCGGCACCCGCGTGGTGCGCGAGCCGAGCACGTACACCGCCCACCCGATGACGGCGACCGCGGCGACCCCCAGGCCGAGCCGGGCCGGCTCCAGCGGCAGCACGATGCCGACGAACCCGCCCAGCACCCAGGCCAGCTGCAGCAGGGTGTCGCTGCGCGCGAAGGCGCTGGCCTGCACCTGGGTCGGAACGTCGCGCTGGATGGTGGCGTCGAGGCAGAACTTCGCCAGCGTCTGCGACAGCCCTGCGGTGAGGCCGAGCACCGCCAGGGTCAGCACGCCGTAGAAGCTCCAGGCGAGCACCGCCGCGGCGGCGTCGGCCAGCAGCGCCACGACCACCGCGACCGCGGGGTTGATGCGCTTCAGCAGGGCGGCGGCGGCGACGCCGAGGGTGTTGCCGACGCCGGCCGCGCCGACGACCAGGCCGATCAGCAGCTCCGGGCGCAGGCTGCTCTCCGGCGGGTTCTCCCGCAGCAGGAACGCCATGAACATGATCAGGAAGCCGGTCAGCCAGCGTGGACCGAGGTTGGTCCGCAGCGCGAACGCCACCGCCGGGGGGATCCGGGTGCGTGGCCGCCGCCCCAGGGGGGCGGTCGGGGGCACCGTCTCGCCGCGCAGCACCAGAGTGCCCTCGCCCGCGCTGGAGTCGACGCGCTCGGGCAGCCGGATTGCGCAGATCGTGGCGATCGCGAACAGCACGAAGGCGTAGCGCAGCGACCACTGCGAGCCGGCCATCGAGGCGAGCCCGGCGATCGGCGCGGAGATCGCGCTCGCGATGATGCCGGCCAGCGAGACCCGGCCGTTGGCGCGCACCAGGGTGAAGCCCCGGGGGAGCAGTCGGGGGACCGCGGCCGCCCGCGTCACGCCGTACGCCTTGGAGGAGACGAGCACGCCGAGCGCGGCCGCGAACACCCACGGCGACTCGGTGTGCACCGCGCCGGCCAGCCCCCAGCACAAGAACGCGCGCGCCGCCATCGTGGCGCCGATCGCCCAGCGGCGCCCGGAGCTGAACCGGTCCAGGAACGGGCCGATCAGCGGGGCCACGATCGCGAACGGCAGCATCGTGAGGGCCAGGAACAGCGCGACCTGGCCGCGCGCCTCGCCGGAGGGCACCTGGAAGAACAGCGAGCCGGCGAGCGAGATCGCCACCGCGGCGTCCCCGGCGGTGTTGAAGAAGTGCAGGTACATCAGCCGGTTCAGCCCCGACTCGCCGGCACCCTGCGCGCTGGCGGCGCGACGGACCTGCCGGCCGACGGCCTGTCCCGCACGGGCGGTCGCCCGCCCGGCCGCCGCGACGCCGTGCGCGGTGCCGCGCGCACCGTTGCCGAGCACGCGGCCGACCCGGTGCGCGCTGTCCCCGGGGCCGGGCTGCGAGGAGGTCATGGCCCCATCCTGCCCCGCCGGACCGCCCCGTCGGGGGCACTGACACCCGGTCGTGAGACGGGTCCCGGCGCGGTGAGTCCGGGGGCGACCTGACAGCGGGGCCTCCGATGAGACATGATTACGCGCCGTGACCACGATCGCTCGTCCCAGGCCCGACGCCACCGCCGTTGCAGCGGTCGACGCCGCTCGTGACGCGCTCCTCGCGGAGACCGAGCCCGGCGACGTCGGGGACCACCTCGGCACCGTCGCCGAGGGGGAGCGGGTGGTCACCCACCTGTTCACCTGCACGCGCCCCGGGTACGTCGGGTGGCGCTGGTCGGTGACCGTCGCCCGCGCGCCGCGCCAGAAGCACGTGACCATCGACGAGGTCGTGCTGATCCCCGGCGACGAGGCGATCGTCGCCCCCGACTGGCTGCCCTACCGCGAGCGCATCAAGCCCGGTGACCTCTCGCCCGGCGACCTGCTGCCGGTGCCCGACGACGACCCGCGGCTGGTCCCGACGTACGCCTTCGGCGACGACCCGCTGGACGCCGACGCCAAGGCGCAGATCCGCGCGGTGGCCCAGGAGCTGTACGCCGGCCGCACCCGCACGCTCTCCCCGGAGGGCCGCGACCTCGCCGCCCAGCGCTGGTACGACGGCGACGGCGGCCCGTCCTCGCCGCTGGCCCAGGCGGCCCCCGACTCCTGCTCGACCTGCGGCTTCCTGATGCGCCTGGGCGGGCCGCTCGCCGAGCAGTTCGGCGTGTGCGCCAACGGCGACGCCAACGACGACGGCCGGGTGGTCTCCTTCGACCACGGCTGCGGCGCCCACTCCGAGGTGCGCCTGGCCAAGAAGCACGAGCCGGTGCCGATGCCCGAGCCGGTGCTCGACACCATCACGATCGCACCCGGCGAGCTCGAGACCTTCTGATCTCCTCGACCCCGGGCTGATCCGGGGTCAGGCGGACCGTTCGCCGCCCGCCCGCTCCTCGTGGGCGGCGGCGCGGCGCCGGCAGAACTCATAGCCGCACAGGCCGAGACCGAACCCGGTCAAGCACGTCCACAGCCACCAGGTGCGGCCGTGGTCGGCCAGCGGGCCGTAGAACGGCAGCATCGCCACGAAGGCGACCAGCCAGAGCGCGGTTCCCACCGCCACGGTGCGCACACCGTCGACGTCGAGCGGCTCCACGTCGGCCACGAGGTACACCTTCGAGCCGATCTCGTGCCTCTCCGGCTGCTTGTCGTCCCGTTCCACGGTGACCACGTTAGTCCGGCCCCGGGATCTGTCATGCTGCGGTCTCGTGACTTCAGCCCTCGACACCTACTTCAAGATCTCCGAGCGTGGCTCGAGCATCGGCCGGGAAATCCGCGGCGGCGCGGTGACCTTCCTGACGATGTCCTACATCCTCGTCCTGAACCCGATCATCCTGGGCTACATCCAGGACTCGGAGGGCAACTACCTGGGCGGCGGGTCCGAGCCCAACCTCCCCGCGATCGCCGCCGGTACGGCGCTGGTCGCCGGCGTGCTGACGATGCTGATGGGCGCGGTCTCCAACTTCCCGCTGGCGCTCGCGGCGGGACTCGGTCTCAACGCCTTCGTCGGTGTCGCGATCGCGACCCAGTCGACCTGGGCCGACGCGATGGGCCTGGTGGTGCTCGAGGGCATCATCATCCTGCTGCTGGTGCTGACCGGCTTCCGGCGTGCGGTGTTCCACGCCGTGCCCGCCGAGCTCAAGGTCGCGATCTCGGTCGGCATCGGTCTGTTCATCGCGCTGATCGGCTTCGTCGACGCCGGCTTCGTGACCCGCATCCCGGACGCCGCGCAGACCAGCGTCCCGGTGCAGCTCGGCAACGGCGGCACCCTGTCCGGTTGGCCGGTCCTGCTCTTCGGCCTCGGTGTGCTGCTGCTGATCGCGCTGTGGGTGCGCAAGGTCCGCGGCGCGATCCTGATCGCGATCGTGGTGCTGACCGCGGCCGCGTTCGTCATGGAGGCGGTGTTCGGCGGGGGCGAGAACGACCTCGGTTGGGCCGTGGGCATCCCGGCGGTCCCGGACAAGTTCTTCGGCGTCCCGGACCTCAGCACGTTCGGTGAGTTCTCGCTGTTCGGCGCGTTCAGCTCGATCGGCGTCCTGGCCGCCGCGCTGCTGGTCTTCTCGCTGCTGCTGGCCGACTTCTTCGACACGATGGGCACGATGACCGCCATCGGCGCCGAGGCGGGCCTGAACGACGCCGAGGGCATTCCGCCGCACAGCCAGCGGATCCTCATCGTGGACTCGGTCGCCGCGATCGCCGGCGGTGCCGGCGGCGTCTCCTCCAACACCTCCTACGTCGAGTCCGCCTCGGGCGTCGGCGAGGGCGCGCGCACCGGTATGGCCTCGGTCGTCACCGGCCTGCTGTTCCTGCTGGCGACGTTCTTCACCCCCGTCGTGCAGGCGATCCCCGCCGAGGCGGCGGTCCCCGCCCTCGTCCTCGTCGGCTTCCTGATGATGCAGCAGGTCACCGGCATCGAGTGGAACGACGTCGAGATCGCGATCCCGGCGTTCCTCACCGTCGTCCTGATGCCGTTCACCTACTCGATCAGCGTGGGCATCGGCGCGGGCTTCCTCTCCTACGTCCTGATCAAGGTCGTGGTGGGCAAGGCGCGCCAGGTGCGCCCGCTGCTGTGGATCATCGCGGCGCTGTTCGGCATCTACTTCGGCATCGAGCCGATCACCGCCTGGCTCACCTGATCCGGTCCGGCCCCGTCGAGGCCCGGTCCCGTGACAGCCGTCACGGGACCGGGCCTCTTCTCGTCGGAATACTTAGCGACAGTAATGACTTATGCTCACTACATGACTGCCACCGCGGACAAGACCCGACGTGCCGGCTCCGGGCTCGCCCCCGAGCTCCGGCTCGCCGTGATGCGGCTGCGGCGCAGGCTCGCCGCCGAGCGCGACCCGGGCAACGACCTGAGCCTCACCGCGATGGGCGTCCTGGCCGGGCTGTACCGCTACGGCGACCTCACTGTGGGCGATCTCGCAGTCCGCGAGCGCGTGAAAGCGCCGACGATGACGCGTACCGTGAACTGTCTGGTCGACGACGGCCATGTGGCGCGACGCCCCCACGAGAGCGACCGACGCGCCGTGGTGATCAGTCTGACCGACCGAGGTCGGGAGACCCTCCTGGCCGACCGGGCCCGCCGTGACGAGTGGCTGGCCACCCGCCTGCGCGCCCTGAGCGCGGAGGAGCGCGACGTGCTGCGCCGCGCCACCCCGATCCTGCACCGACTCGCCCAGGAGGACTGAGCACACCTTGAGCCCCACGTTCCGCGCGCTCGCCAATCCGAACTACCGGCGCTACGTCGCCGGTAGTGCGGTGTCGAACACCGGGACCTGGATGCAACGGGTCGCCCAGGACTGGCTGGTCCTCAGCCTGCCGGGTGGCAGCGGCACCGCGCTCGGCATCACCACCGGGCTCCAGTTCCTCCCGGTCCTGCTGCTCTCGCCGTACGCCGGCGTGATCGCCGACCGCTTCCCCAAGCGCCGACTGCTCCAGCTGACCCAGCTGACGATGGCGCTGGCCTCGCTGCTGCTGGCCGCGATCGCCCTGACCGGGCACGCCCAGATCTGGCACGTCTACGTCATCGCCTTCGTCTTCGGCATCGGCGCGGCCTTCGACGGCCCCGCCCGCCAGTCGTTCGTCTCGGAGATGGTCGGCCCTGAGGACATCACCAACGCCGTCGGCCTGAACTCCGCGACCTTCAACGCCGCGCGCCTCGTCGGGCCCGCGCTGGCCGGCCTGATGATCGGCGCGCTGGGCGGGGGAGCGCAGGCGACCGGCTGGGTGATCCTGCTGAACGCGGTGTCCTACCTCGCGGTCATCTGGCAGCTGCAGCGCATGGACGTGCGGTTGCTGAGCACCCCGGCGCCGGTGGCCCGCACCCGTGGCGCGCTGCGCGCCGGGGTGCGCTACGTGCGCAACCAGCCCCGCATGGTGCTGGTGCTGATCCTCGTCTTCTTCGCCGGCACCTTCGGCATGAACTTCCAGATCACCTCGGCGCTGATGGCCACCGACGTCTTCGGCAAGGGCGCGGGGGAGTACGGCATCCTCGGCTCGGCGCTCGCGGTCGGCTCGCTCACCGGAGCCCTCCTCGCAGCCCGCCGGGTCAAGATCCGGCTGCGGTTGCTGGTGCTGGCCACCGTCGGGTTCGGCGTGGCCTCGATCGTGGCCGCGCTGCTGCCCAGCTACCTGAGCTTCGCGCTGTTCGCCCCGGTGATCGGGTTCTGCACGCTCACGCTGCTCAACTCCGCGAACGCCACCATCCAGCTCGAGGCCGCGCCCGAGATGCGTGGCCGCGCGGTGGCGCTCTACATGACCATCGTCATGGGCGGCACGCCGATCGGCTCGCCGATCATCGGCTGGATCGGGGAGACCTTCGGGGCGCGCTGGACCTTCGTCGTCGGCGGCGTCATGACCCTCTTCGGCGCCCTGCTCGCCGTCCTCGTCTTCACCCGGATGAACCGGCGCCCCGGCCACCCCGGCGAGATCCGGCGACCCGAATCGGTCCCGGTGGGGGAGCCGGAGCGCGAGCCGGTGCCCGTGGCTGCGGCGGAGCCGGCCGAACGGCCGTCCGCCACCGTTTTGACCCCTGTTCGGGGGGCAGGTAATCTCGGTCATCGTGTCTGGGACAACCAGGCCGTTGCGCGTGCTCGGAAGCGAATGGCAGCAAGGTAGCCGTTCTGACCGCACGTCAGAAGCCGTACGACCTCCCCGGGGTGGCCACCCCGGACCGAGGAGCCATGGAAGGGCGACACGCCCGACCGCGGGGGTGAGCGACGGAGGTTGGGCCGCACCATCTCGGACACGGCAGTTCCATCGTGCGCGGCACCGTGTCGCGTACTGAGAGTGAAAAAGAAGGGGAACCACCCGGTGCCCACCATTCAGCAGCTGGTCCGCAAGGGCCGCCAGGACAAGGTGTCGAAGAGCAAGACGCCTGCCCTCAAGGGCTCGCCGCAGCGCCGAGGCGTCTGCACGCGCGTCTACACCACCACCCCGAAGAAGCCGAACTCCGCCCTCCGCAAGGTCGCCCGCGTGCGCCTGTCGAGCGGCGTCGAGGTCACGGCGTACATCCCGGGCGTGGGTCACAACCTTCAGGAGCACTCCATCGTGCTCGTGCGCGGCGGCCGGGTGAAGGACCTCCCCGGTGTCCGCTACAAGATCATTCGCGGCACGCTCGACACCCAGGGCGTGAAGAACCGCAAGCAGGCCCGCAGCCGTTACGGCGCCAAGAAGGAGAAGAGCTGATATGCCGCGCAAGGGTCCCGCTCCCAAGCGCCCGATCGACGTCGACCCGGTCTACGGGTCGCAGCTGGTCACCCAGCTCGTCAGCAAGGTGCTTCAGGACGGCAAGAAGCAGGTTGCTCAGCGCATCGTCTACTCCGCGCTCGAGGGCTGCCGCGAGAAGACCGGCACCGACCCGGTGGTCACGCTGAAGCGTGCCCTGGACAACGTGAAGCCGGCTCTCGAGGTCAAGTCCCGCCGTGTCGGTGGCGCCACCTACCAGGTCCCGATCGAGGTCAAGGGCACGCGTGGCACCACGCTCGCGCTGCGCTGGCTGGTCGGGTACGCCCAGGACCGTCGTGAGAAGACGATGGCCGAGCGCCTGATGAACGAGATCCTCGACGCCTCCAACGGCCTCGGTGCCGCTGTGAAGAAGCGTGAGGACACCCACAAGATGGCCGAGTCGAACAAGGCCTTCGCGCACTACCGCTGGTGACCACGGGCGGGGCGTCCCTCGGGCGCCCCGCTCCACCCGCCCGTCCTACTTTCTAAGGAACGCACAACAGTGGCCGTCGACATCACCACGGACCTCAACGTCGTCCGCAACATCGGCATCATGGCGCACATCGACGCCGGCAAGACCACCACCACCGAGCGGATCCTGTTCTACACCGGTATCAACTACAAGATCGGCGACACCCACGAGGGTTCGGCGACCATGGACTGGATGGAGCAGGAGCAGGAGCGCGGCATCACCATCACGTCCGCCGCGACGACCTGCTGGTGGAAGAACCACCAGATCAACATCATCGACACCCCCGGTCACGTGGACTTCACCGCCGAGGTCGAGCGCTCGCTGCGCGTCCTCGACGGCGCGGTCGCGGTGTTCGACGGTGTCGCCGGTGTCGAGCCGCAGACGATGACCGTGTGGCGCCAGGCCAACAAGTACTCCGTGCCCCGCATGTGCTTCGTCAACAAGATGGACCGCACCGGTGCGGACTTCTTCCGCTGCGTGGACATGATGGTCGAGCGCCTCAACTCCACCCCGCTGGTCCTCCAGCTCCCGATCGGCGCCGAGCAGGACTTCCTCGGTGTGATCGACCTGGTCGGCATGCGCGCGCTCACCTGGCGCGGCGAGACCAAGATCGGTGAGGACTACGACGTCGAGGAGATCCCCGCGGAGCTGGCCGACCAGGCCGCCGAGTGGCGCGAGAAGCTCCTCGAGACCCTCTCCGAGGCCGACGACGCCATCATGGAGAAGTACCTCGAGGGCGAGGACCTCACCGTCGAGGAGATCGAGGCCGCGATCCGTCGCGCCACCCTCGCGGACAAGCTCAACCCGGTGCTGCTCGGCACCGCGTTCAAGAACAAGGGCGTGCAGCCCCTGCTCGACGCGGTCATCAAGTACCTCCCCTCGCCTCTCGACATCGACGCGATCGTCGGTCACGACCCCCGCGACGAGGAGAAGGAGGTCGTCCGCAAGCCCAGCGACGACGAGCCCTTCTCCGGCCTGGCCTACAAGATCGCCAGCGACCCGCACCTCGGCAAGCTGATCTACGTCCGCGTGTACTCGGGCAAGCTCGAGGCCGGCTCGTCGGTGATCAACTCGGTCAGCGGCCGCAAGGAGCGGATCGGCAAGGTCTACCAGATGCACGCGAACAAGCGTGAGGAGATCGCGTCGGTCGGCGCCGGCCAGATCGTGGCCGTCATGGGCCTCAAGGACACCAAGACCGGTCACACGCTGTGCGACCCGTCGAACCAGGTCGTCCTCGAGTCGATGACCTTCCCGGCCCCGGTGATCGAGGTCGCCATCGAGCCGAAGACGAAGGGTGACCAGGAGAAGCTGGGCACCGCGATCCAGCGTCTCTCCGACGAGGACCCGACCTTCACGGTCAAGTCCGACGAGGAGACCGGTCAGACGATCATCGCCGGCATGGGCGAGCTCCACCTGGAGATCCTCGTCGACCGGATGCGTCGCGAGTTCCGCGTCGAGGCCACCGTCGGCAAGCCGCAGGTCGCCTACCGCGAGACCGTCCGCCGCGAGGTCAAGAACCACAGCTACACCCACAAGAAGCAGACCGGTGGTTCGGGTCAGTTCGCGAAGGTCGTCGTCTCCCTCGGCCCGAACATCGACCCCGAGACCGGTACCGGCGCGGGCTACGAGTTCGTCAACAACGTCTCCGGTGGCCGCGTGCCCCGCGAGTACATCCCGTCGGTCGACCAGGGCGGCCAGGACGCCATGGAGTTCGGCGTGCTCGCCGGGTTCCCGATGGTCGACGTGAAGTTCACGCTCGAGGACGGCGCCTACCACGACGTCGACTCCTCCGAGCTGGCGTTCAAGATCGCCGGCAACCAGGCCTTCAAGGAGGCCGCCCGCCAGGCGAAGCCGGTCCTGCTCGAGCCGATGTTCGCCGTGGAGGTGACCACGCCGGAGACCTTCCTCGGCACGGTCATCGGCGACATCAACAGCCGGCGCGGTCAGATCCAGGCGCAGGAGGAGCGGCACGGTGACATGGTCATCAACGCCCTCGTGCCGCTGTCCGAGATGTTCGGGTACGTTGGCGACCTGAGGTCCAAGACCTCCGGTCAGGCGTCGTACTCGATGGAGTTCGACTCGTACGCCGAGGTTCCCACGAACATCGCCGACGAGATCATCAAGAAGGTGCGCGGCGAGTAGCCAACCGGCTACCCACGCGGACCCTCGGCACCACCACCCAGCAAGTACGAGTCAAGTAACAACCACACCAGGAGGAGCCCCCAGTGGCTAAGGCGAAGTTCGAGCGGACCAAGCCGCACGTCAACATCGGCACCATTGGTCACATCGACCACGGTAAGACCACTCTTACCGCGGCGATCACGAAGGTGCTGCACGACAAGCACCCGGACCTCAACGCTGCCTCGGCGTTCGACGAGATCGACAAGGCTCCCGAGGAGCGTCAGCGCGGCATCACGATCTCGATCGCGCACGTCGAGTACCAGACCGAGTCGCGCCACTACGCGCACGTCGACTGCCCCGGTCACGCGGACTACATCAAGAACATGATCACCGGTGCCGCGCAGATGGACGGCGCGATCCTGGTGGTTGCCGCGACCGACGGCCCGATGCCGCAGACCCGTGAGCACGTGCTGCTCGCCCGCCAGGTCGGCGTTCCCGCCCTGGTGGTCGCGCTCAACAAGTGCGACATGGTCGACGACGAGGAGCTCATCGAGCTCGTCGAGATGGAGGTGCGCGAGCTCCTCTCGGAGTACGAGTTCCCCGGCGACGACGTCCCGGTGGTTCGCATCGCTGCTCACCCCGCCCTCATGGGCGACGAGAAGTGGGCGAACTCCATCGTCGAGCTCATGGACGCGATCGACGAGTACATCCCGACCCCGGCCCGTGAGACGGACAAGCCGTTCCTCATGCCCGTCGAGGACGTCTTCACCATCACCGGTCGCGGCACGGTCATCACCGGCCGTATCGAGCGCGGCATCGTGAAGGTCAACGAGGAGGTCGAGATCGTCGGCATCCGCGAGGGCTCGATGAAGAGCACCGTCACCGGTGTCGAGATGTTCCGCAAGCTCCTCGACGAGGGCCAGGCGGGCGAGAACGTCGGTCTGCTCCTCCGTGGCACCAAGCGCGAGGACGTCGAGCGCGGCATGGTCGTGATCAAGCCGGGCACGACCACCCCGCACACCAACTTCGAGGCCTCGGTCTACATCCTCTCGAAGGAGGAGGGCGGCCGCCACACGCCGTTCTTCAACAACTACCGCCCGCAGTTCTACTTCCGTACCACGGACGTGACGGGCGTTGTGACCCTTCCCGAGGGCACCGAGATGGTCATGCCGGGTGACAACACCGAGATGTCGGTCGAGCTCATCCAGCCCATCGCGATGGACGAGGGCCTGAAGTTCGCCATCCGTGAGGGTGGCCGGACGGTCGGCGCGGGTCGCGTCACCAAGATCACCAAGTGATCACCGCCGGTCTCTGACCGGTTGATCCACCAGCACGGCCCCGGACCTCGGTCCGGGGCCGTGCTGCATCTCCCAGGGGAGCCTCGGGTCGCTCAGGACATGTCGACGCCCTCGAAGTCCTCGGGGGTGTACTCGCGCGGCTCCACCAGCACCATCCAGTTGCCCGAGTTGTCGCGCATCAGCGAAGTGGAACTTGCTCATGCACGCCACCTGCGCCACGTCGTCGAGCACCAGGTCGCTGGCCAAGTGTCGGTCCAGGTGGTCGCGGGCGCGGCGCAGGTGCACCAGCGCGTCGCCGGGCACCCGGCGCGGGGAGGGGGCCACCCACGCGGTCCTAGGCGGGGACGGGGACAATGGAGCCGTGAACGAAGCAGTCGAGCCCGTCCGTCCCGCACGCCCGCACCACAAGCTGACCGAGGACGGGCGTCGGATGCGCGAGGTGCTGAGCTACTCGCGCCGCGGCAACCGCTTCACCCCCAACCAGGCCGCCGCCTGGGCCGCCCACCAGGCCGACTGGGTGGTGCCGGACGAGGCGGTGGACCGCCCCGGGTTCTCCTGGTCGTCCTGGTTCGGACGCGAGGCCCCGATGATCGTGGAGATCGGGTCCGGCGTGGGGGAGGCCACGGCCGTCCTCGCCGCGGCCCGCCCCGAGCACAACGTGCTGGCCCTGGAGGTCTGGCGCCCCGGCGTCGCGGACACGCTGTGGCGGGTGGCCGAGGCGGGTGCGGACAACGTCCGCCTGTGCAGCGTGGACGCCGTGTGGACGATGGAGCACCTCATCGCGCCCGACAGTCTCGACGAGCTGTGGACCTTCTTCCCTGACCCGTGGCACAAGAAGAGGCATCAGAAGCGTCGCCTGGTCGACGCCGAGTTCGCCCGGCTCGCGGCCTCCCGGCTGGTGCCGGGTGGCATCTGGCGGCTGGCCACCGACTGGGCCGACTACGCCGCGCAGATGATCGAGGTGCTCGGCGCCGAGCCGTCACTCCAGGGAGGCGTCGTCGAGCGCTGGAGCGAGCGGCCGGTGACGAAGTTCGAGCGCAAGGGGATCGCGGCCGGGCGCGCGATCACCGACCTGGCCTACCGCCGCGTCAGCGACTGAGGGGCAGGGCTCAGCGCCCGCCCATGCGGGAGAAGAGCCAGATGGCCACGACCGTGCCCACCACCATGATCAGCCCCAGGATCAGGGTGTGCAGGCCGGGGTTCGCGGTCGGCGAGGTGCTTCCGTCGGCCATGAGCATGAGTGCGTCCATCGGGGTCTGTTCCTCCGGGGGGTGGCGCCGAGGTCGCGGTGGGCGCGCGACAGCCTCGAGATGGTGGGGGTCCTTGCCGATGATATCGACCAGCAGGGCGGCCCCGACCGTCCGCCGGCGAGCCGCCCGCGCACGCTCGCTGGTCGATTTGGTCCCGTGCCTGAAGTCTGTCAAGATGATCCGGTTGCTCCGACGGGTCACGACGGAGCGCGTCACAAGCTTGACTACTGAATCGCGTCTCCCCGCTTCGCAAGGAGTGTGAGCTCGGTGGTCGGCATGTGTCCGCATCCGAGGAGACCCGATCAGCCTGACAAACCGTCGGGCACCACTATGAATAAGTGAGACCCCGGTCTCGTGTTGCGCCTCCACTGGGCGACACGCCCGACCGCGGGGGTCGGACCAGGTGGTGAGCACCAGGGCGGGACAGACCCAAACCGGGGGACGTTCCGGACATGCACGCGGCAGATGAGTAGAAGGACGAGAGAGACCTATGGCGGGACAGAAGATCCGCATCAGGCTCAAGGCCTATGACCACGAGGTGATCGACACCTCGGCACGCAAGATCGTGGACACGGTCACCCGCACGGGTGCCAAGGTCGCCGGCCCGGTGCCGCTGCCGACCGAGAAGAACGTGTACTGCGTCATCCGCTCGCCCCACAAGTACAAGGACTCTCGCGAGCACTTCGAGATGCGCACTCACAAGCGCCTCATCGACATCATCGACCCCACGCCGAAGACCGTCGACTCGCTCATGCGCCTCGACCTGCCTGCCGGCGTCGACATCGAGATCAAGCTCTGAGGTTCCGGACATGACTTTCGAACGCAATGCCAAGGGACTGCTGGGCGCGAAGCTCGGCATGACCCAGGTCTGGGACGAGAACAACCGCGTCGTCCCCGTGACCGTTATCGCCGCGAACACCAACGTGGTCACCCAGGTCCGCACGCCCGAGATCGACGGCTACAACGCCGTCCAGATCGGGTTCGGCGAGATCGAGGGCCGCAAGGTCACCAAGCCGCAGGCGGGCCACTTCGACAAGGCCGGGGTCACCCCCCGTCGCCACATCGTCGAGATCCGGACCACTGCGGCCTCCGAGTACACCGTGGGCCAGGAGCTGCCCGTCGACACCTTCGCCGCTGGCGAGGAGATCGACGTGACCGGCACCAGCAAGGGCAAGGGCTTCGCCGGCGTCATGAAGCGTCACGGCTTCGCCGGCGTCTCCGCCTCGCACGGTGCTCACCGCAACCACCGCAAGCCGGGCTCGATCGGCGCCTGCGCCACGCCCGGCCGCGTGTTCAAGGGCGTCCGCATGGCCGGCCGGATGGGTCACGACACCGTCACGACCCAGAACGTCACCGTGCACGCCGTCGACGTCGAGAAGGGCCTGATCCTCCTCAAGGGTGCCGTTCCCGGCCCCAAGGGTGGTCTCGTGGTGCTCCGCTCGGCTGCCAAGCAGACGCAGGAGGCCTGAGCATGGCTACCAAGACCGTGAAGGTCGACCTCCCCTCCGAGATCTTCGGTGTGGAGACCAACATCCCCCTGATCCACCAGGTCGTCGTGGCCCAGCAGGCCGCTGCGCGTCAGGGCACGCACTCCACCAAGCGCCGCGGTGAAGTCCGCGGTGGTGGCCGCAAGCCCTACAAGCAGAAGGGCACCGGCCGCGCCCGCCAGGGCTCGACCCGCGCGCCGCAGTTCGTCGGCGGTGGCGTCGTGCACGGCCCCAAGCCGCGCGACTACGACCAGCGCACCCCCAAGAAGATGAAGGCCGCCGCCCTGCGCGGTGCCCTCTCCGACCGGGCCCGCAACGAGCGCATCCACGTCGTGGACGCCCTGATCTCCGCCGACAAGCCGTCGACGAAGGTCGCGCTCGCCGCGCTGACCGCGCTCTCCGAGCGCAACCGCTTCCTCGTGGTCCTCGAGCGTGCCGACACCGTCACCTGGCTGTCGCTGCGCAACGTCCCCAAGGTGCACATCGTGGCGGTTGACCAGCTGAACACCTACGACGTGCTCGCGTCCGACGACGTGGTCTTCACCAAGGGCGCCTACGACGCGTTCGTGAGCGGCACCGCGAAGGAGGCCTCCAAGTGAGCACCCTGCACAAGGACCACCGCGACATCCTGATCGCGCCGGTCGTGTCCGAGAAGAGCTACAGCCTCCTCGACGCCAACAAGTACACCTTCCTCGTCCGTCCGGACGCGAACAAGACCGAGATCAAGATCGCGGTCGAGAAGGTGTTCAACGTCAAGGTCACGTCGGTCAACACGCTCAACCGTCCCGGCAAGACCCGTCGTACCCGTACCGGTCTCGGCAAGCGCAAGGACACCAAGCGCGCGATCGTCTCGCTCGCTGAGGGCCACCGCATCGACATCTTCGGGGCCTGAGAGCCACCGGATCACGAGGACTAAGACACATGGCTATCCGCAAGTACAAGCCGACCACCCCGGGCCGTCGTGGCTCCTCGGTGGCCGACTTCGTCGAGATCACCCGGACCACTCCGGAGAAGTCGCTGACGCGTCCGCTGCCCAAGAAGGGCGGCCGCAACAACCAGGGCCGGATCACCACCCGGCACCAGGGTGGCGGTCACAAGCGCGCCTACCGCATCATCGACTTCCGCCGCTACGACAAGGACGGCGTGCCGGCCAAGGTCGCTCACATCGAGTACGACCCGAACCGCACCGCCCGCATCGCGCTGCTGCACTACGCGGACGGCGAGAAGCGCTACATCATCGCGCCGAAGGGCCTCACCCAGGGCACCGCGGTCGAGTCGGGCCCCACTGCCGACATCAAGCCCGGCAACAACCTCCCGCTGCGCAACATCCCGGTCGGTACGACGATCCACAACGTGGAGCTTCGTCCCGGCGGCGGCGCGAAGATCGCCCGCTCCGCGGGCAACAGCGCCCAGCTGGTCGCCCGTGAGGGCTCCCGCGCCACGCTGCGCATGCCCTCGGGCGAGATGCGCTTCGTGGACGTCCGCTGCCGCGCCACCATCGGCGAGGTCGGCAATGCCGAGCAGTCGAACATCAACTGGGGCAAGGCCGGCCGTATGCGCTGGAAGGGCAAGCGCCCGACGGTCCGCGGTGTCGTGATGAACCCGGTCGACCACCCGCACGGTGGTGGTGAGGGCAAGACGTCCGGTGGTCGCCACCCCGTCTCCCCCTGGGGCAAGCCCGAGGGCCGCACGCGCAAGCGCAAGGCCAGCGACTCCCAGATCATCCGCCGTCGCAAGACCGGCAAGAACAAGCGCTGATAGGGAAGTAGACAGATGCCTCGCAGCCTGAAGAAGGGCCCCTTTGTCGACGGCCACCTCCTCAAGAAGGTGGACGCCGAGAACGACAAGGGGAGCCACAACGTCATCAAGACGTGGTCGCGCCGGTCGATGATCATCCCCTCGATGATCGGCCACACCATCGCGGTCCACGACGGCCGCAAGCACGTCCCGGTCTTCGTGACCGACTCGATGGTCGGCCACAAGCTGGGCGAGTTCGCCCCGACCCGCACGTACCGCGGACACGTCAAGGAAGACCGGAAGGGACGTCGTCGATGAGCACCACTGAGCGTCAGCGCACGAGCGCCCGTCGCGACTCGCTGCTCGGTGACGAGCAGGGTGCCTTCGCGAGTGCCCGCTTCGTGCGGATCACCCCGATGAAGGCCCGCCGCGTCGTCGACATGGTCCGTGGCCTTCCCGTCGACGAGGCCCTGGCGCTGCTGCAGTTCGCGCCGCAGTCCGCCTCGGAGACCGTGTACAAGGTGCTCGAGAGCGCCATCGCCAACGCCGAGACCACTGAGGGTCTCGACCGTGGCGACCTGGTCATCTCGGTCGCCCGGGTCGACGAGGGCCCGACCATGAAGCGCTGGCGTCCGCGTGCCCAGGGGCGCGCGACGCGTATCAACAAGCGCACCAGCCACATCACGCTGGCGGTCCAGCCGGCCGCCGTGGTCGCTGAGAAGAAGGGACGGAAGGCCTGATGGGCCAGAAGATCAACCCGAACGGCTTCCGCCTCGGCATCTCCACGGACCACAAGTCCCGCTGGTACGCCGACAAGCTGTACAAGTCGTACGTCGGCGAGGACGTCGCCATCCGCAAGCTCCTGTCCAAGGGCATGGAGCGGGCCGGTATCGCCAAGGTCGAGATCGAGCGCACCCGTGACCGCGTCCGCGTGGACATCCACACGGCGCGCCCGGGCATCGTCATCGGTCGCCGCGGCGCCGAGGCCGACCGCATCCGCGGTGAGCTCGAGAAGCTCACGGGCAAGCAGGTCCAGCTGAACATCCTCGAGGTCAAGAGCCCCGAGATGGACGCCCAGCTGGTCGCCCAGGGTGTGGCCGAGCAGCTCGCCGGTCGCGTGCAGTTCCGCCGCGCCATGCGCAAGGCCATGCAGACCACGATGCGCTCGGGTGCCAAGGGCATCCGGATCCAGTGCTCCGGTCGACTCAACGGCGCCGAGATGTCGCGTACCGAGTTCTACCGCGAGGGTCGCGTGCCGCTGCACACCCTGCGTGCGGACATCGACTACGGCTTCTACGAGGCCAAGACGACCTTCGGCCGCATCGGCGTGAAGGTCTGGATCTACAAGGGCGAGGTCGCCGGCACCCGTGCCGAGCGCCAGGCCCAGGCAGCCGCCCGCGCCGGTGTCCCCGGTCGCGGTGGCCGTCCGCAGCGCGGCGGCGAGCGCCCGAGCCGTGGCTCGCGCGGCGAGCGTCCGACGCGTGCGGACCGCGGTGGCGAGGGTGCCCCTGCTGTGACCGAGGCGCCGGCCGGTGGCGACACCGCCCAGGCGACCACCTCGGCCGAGACCCCCAAGGAGGGCTGACCCATGCTGATGCCCCGTCGTGTCAAGCACCGCAAGCAGCACCACCCGAAGCGGACCGGTGCGGCGAAGGGTGGCACGAAGCTCGCCTTCGGCGACTTCGGCATCCAGGCGGTCGAGGGCCACTACGTGACCAACCGCCAGATCGAGTCGGCGCGTATCGCGATGACCCGCCACATCAAGCGTGGTGGCAAGGTGTGGATCAACATCTACCCGGACCGCCCGCTGACCAAGAAGCCTGCCGAGACCCGCATGGGTTCCGGTAAGGGTTCGCCCGAGTGGTGGGTCGCGAACGTCAAGCCCGGTCGCGTCATGTTCGAACTCTCCGGTGTCACCGAGGACGTCGCCCGCGAGGCCATGCGCCGTGCGATGCACAAGCTCCCGATGAAGTGCCGGTTCATCTCCCGAGAGGCGGGCGACTTCTGATGGCTAACGCTCACGAGCTCGACGAGCTGAACGACGTCGACCTGGAGGCCAAGCTCCGCGAGGCCAAGGAGGAGCTGTTCAACCTCCGCTTCCAGGCCGCGACCGGTCAGCTGGAGAGCCACGGCCGCCTGCGTGCGGTCAAGAAGGACATTGCCCGGATCTACACCGTGGTGCGCGAGCGCGAGCTCGGCATCCGCTCCGCCGCGGGCAGCAACGAGTCGAACGAGGATGGTGCCGCATGAGCGAGCAGACCCCGACCGCGGACCGCAAGGCCCGCAAGGTCCGCGAGGGCCTGGTCGTCAGCGACAAGATGGACAAGACCGTGGTCGTGTCCGTCGAGGACCGCGTCAAGCACGCGCTGTACGGCAAGGTGCTCCGCAAGACCAGCAAGCTGAAGGCGCACGACGAGGCCAACGCGTGCGGCATCGGCGACCGGGTCCTCCTGATGGAGACGCGTCCGCTGTCGGCCACGAAGCGCTGGCGCGTCATCGAGATCCTCGAGAAGGCCAAGTAAGTCACTTCGCCTTCGCAGGCGAGGACCCACCCACTAGTTCGGCCAGGCTCGCGGTCCGTCGAGACCGCGAGAACCAGCTCGACAACCAGGAGAAACAATGATCCAGCAGGAGTCGCGACTCAAGGTCGCCGACAACACCGGTGCAAAGGAAATCCTCTGCATCCGTGTTCTCGGTGGCTCGGGTCGGCGCTACGCCGGCATCGGCGACGTCATCGTCGCGACCGTCAAGGACGCGATCCCCGGTGGCAATGTGAAGAAGGGTGACGTCGTCAAGGCCGTCATCGTGCGCACCGTCAAGGAGCGCCGCCGTGCCGACGGTTCGTACATCCGCTTCGACGAGAACGCGGCCGTCATTCTGAAGAACGACGGCGAGCCCCGCGGCACCCGCATCTTCGGCCCCGTGGGCCGTGAGCTGCGCGAGAAGAAGTTCATGAAGATCATCTCGCTCGCCCCGGAGGTGCTGTGATGGCCAAGGCGTCGGTCAACATCAAGAAGGGCGACACCGTCAAGGTGATCGCCGGCAAGGACAAGGGTGCCGAGGGCAAGGTCATCCAGGTGCTCCGTGAGGAGCAGCGGGTGATCGTCGAGGGCGTCAACCGCGTCAAGAAGCACACCAAGGTCGTGAACCAGGGCGGTCGCGCCGGCAACACCGGTGGCATCATCACCGCCGAGGCCCCGATCCACGTCTCGAACGTCATGCTCGTCGAGGGCGACGGCGTGACCCGCATCGGCTTCCGCCGCGACGAGGTCACCAAGCGCCGCCCGGACGGCTCGACGTACACCGCTCAGCGCAGCGTCCGCATCTCGCGCAAGACCGGCAAGGAAATCTGATGACCGAGATCCAGACGAACGCGATGCCGCGTCTGAAGACGAAGTACCGCGAGGAGATCCTCCCGGCCCTTCAGTCGGAGTTCGAGATCAAGAACGTCATGCAGGTGCCCGGCCTCGTCAAGATCGTGGTCAACATGGGTGTCGGCGAGGCTGCTCGCGACTCGAAGCTGATCGAGGGTGCGGTCAAGGACCTCACCGCGATCACCGGCCAGAAGCCGCTGGTGACCAAGGCCCGCAAGTCGATCGCCCAGTTCAAGCTGCGTGAGGGGATGCCGATCGGCGCCCACACCACGCTGCGTGGCGACCGCATGTGGGAGTTCCTGGACCGCCTGCTGTCCCTCGCGCTGCCCCGGATCCGCGACTTCCGCGGTCTTTCCCCGAAGCAGTTCGACGGTCGCGGCAACTACACCTTCGGTCTCACCGAGCAGGTCATGTTCCACGAGATCAACCAGGACAAGATCGACCGCTCGCGTGGCATGGACATCACCATCGTCACCACGGCCACCAACGACGACGAGGGTCGCGCCCTGCTGAAGAAGCTCGGCTTCCCGTTCAAGGAGAACTGACATGGCGAAGACCGCTCTCAAGGTCAAGGCCGCCCGCAAGCCCAAGTTCGCGGTGCGTGGCTACACCCGCTGCCAGCGTTGCGGCCGGCCCAAGGCCGTCTACCGCAAGTTCGGGCTCTGCCGCATCTGCCTGCGGGAAATGGCGCACCGGGGCGAGCTGCCCGGCGTGACCAAGTCCTCCTGGTGACCATTCCTCACTCAACACACAAGTCGCTGCAGGTCGCATCTGAGGTGCAGGTGCGAAACCACGGTGGAGAAAGGGCCTCACGGCCATGACGATGACTGACCCGATCGCAGACATGCTTACGCGTCTGCGCAATGCCAACCAGGCGTACCACGACTCGGTGTCCATGCCCTACAGCAAGCTCAAGCAGGGCGTTGCGGACATCCTCAAGCAGGAGGGCTACATCACCTCCTACGACGTCGTGGACGCTCCCGAGGGCGAGGTCGGCAAGACGCTGACCATCACCCTGAAGTACGGCCGCAGCCGCGAGCGTTCGATCGCCGGTGTGCGCCGCATCAGCAAGCCCGGTCTGCGGGTCTACGCCAAGCACACGGGTCTCCCGAAGGTGCTCGGCGGCCTGGGGGTCGCGATCATCTCGACCAGCCAGGGCCTGCTGACTGACCGACAGGCCAACCAGAAGGGCGTGGGTGGGGAAGTCCTCGCCTACGTCTGGTGACGACGAGACCGTAAGGAGAGAAGACAGCATGTCGCGCATTGGCAAGCTCCCCGTCCCGGTCCCGTCCGGTGTGGATGTTTCGGTCGAGGGTGCGCTCGTGACGGTCAAGGGCCCCAAGGGGACCCTGACCCACACGGTGGCAGCCCCGATCACCGTCGAGAAGGGTGATGGCGTCCTGGACGTCAAGCGCCCCGACGACGAGCGGACGAGCAAGGCCCTCCACGGCCTGACCCGCACGCTCGTCAACAACATGGTCGTCGGTGTCACCGACGGCTACGAGAAGCGTCTCGAGATCGTGGGCGTGGGTTACCGCGTCCTCCCCAAGACGCCGACCCAGGTCGAGTTCCAGCTCGGGTACTCCCACCCGATCATCTTCGACGCGCCGGAGGGCATCACCTTCGCCGTCGACGGCCCCACGAAGTTCGGCGTCCAGGGCATCGACAAGCAGCTCGTCGGTGAGGTCGCCGCCAACATCCGCAAGCTCCGCAAGCCCGAGCCGTACAAGGGCAAGGGTGTCCGGTACGCCGGCGAGAACGTCCGCCGCAAGGTCGGAAAGGCTGGTAAGTGATGGCGATCTCGCTTTCGAACAACAAGCACACGGCGTCGCGCGTCAAGTCGCGTCTGCGTCGGCAGGTCCGGGGTCGCAAGAAGATCCAGGGCACTGCCGAGCGTCCCCGCCTGGTCGTCACCCGCTCGGCCAAGCACATGTCCGCTCAGGTTGTCGACGACCTCGTCGGCAAGACCCTCGTCTCGGCGTCCACGCTCGAGGCGGACCTGCGGGCCTTCGACGGCGACAAGACCGCGAAGGCGAAGAAGGTCGGCGAGCTCGTTGCTGAGCGCGCCAAGGCGGCCGGAGTCGACGGCGTGGTCTTCGACCGCGCCGGCAACAAGTACCACGGCCGCATCGCGGCCCTGGCCGACGGCGCCCGCGAGGGCGGCCTGACCTTCTGATCGCAAGAGCTGCAAGAGAGAGAAGAGGAACAGTCTCATGAGCGGAGCCCAGCGCGGACAGCGCGGTGGCGAGCGCCGAGGCAATCGCGACGACCGTCGCGGCGGCCAGGCTGCTGACAAGACCGCCTACATCGAGCGCGTCGTTGCGATCAACCGTGTCGCCAAGGTCGTGAAGGGTGGTCGTCGCTTCAGCTTCACCGCCCTCGTGGTCGTCGGTGACGGCGACGGTCTGGTCGGCGTCGGCTACGGCAAGGCCAAGGAAGTCCCGGCAGCGATCGCCAAGGGCGTCGAGGAGGCGAAGAAGAACTTCTTCCGCGTCCCTCGCGTCCAGGGCACCATCCCGCACCCGGTGCAGGGCGAGAAGGCGGCTGGCGTCGTCATGCTGCGTCCTGCCGCCCCTGGTACCGGTGTCATCGCCGGTGGCCCGGTGCGTGCGGTGCTGGAGTGCGCCGGCATCCACGACATCCTGAGCAAGTCGCTCGGGTCGTCTAACCAGATCAACATCGTCCACGCGACCGTCGAGGCGCTGCGGATGCTGGAGGAGCCCGAGGCCGTTGCGGCCCGTCGTGGTCTTCCGGTCGAGTCCGTCGCCCCGGCCGCACTGCTCAAGGCTCGCGCCGAGGGCATCGCGGCGGCTGGGGGTGTCTCCTGATGGCCCAGCTGAAGGTCCAGCAGAACCGTGGCCTCGTCGGTCTGAAGAAGAACCAGCGGGAGACCCTGCGCACGCTCGGTCTCAAGCGCATCGGCGACGTGGTCGTCAAGGAAGACCGGCCGGAGATCCGCGGCATGGTCAACACGGTCCGTCACCTGGTGACGGTCGAGGAGGTCGACTGACATGACGCTCAAGCTGCACCACCTGCGTCCGGCCCCCGGAGCCAAGACCGCCAAGACCCGCGTGGGTCGTGGTGAGGCCTCCAAGGGCAAGACCTCGGGCCGCGGTACCAAGGGCACCAAGGCTCGCTACCAGGTTCCGGTCGCCTTCGAGGGTGGCCAGATGCCGATCCACATGCGGCTCCCCAAGCTGAAGGGGTTCAAGAACCCCTTCAAGGTGGAGTTCCAGGTCGTCAACCTCGACAAGCTCAACGAGCTCTTCCCCGAGGGTGGCACCGTCACCGTCGAGGACCTCGTCGCGCGTGGCGCGGTCCGCAAGGGCCAGCCTGTCAAGGTGCTCGGCCAGGGCGAGATCTCGGTGAAGGTCGACGTGAGCGCCCAGGCGTTCTCGGCTTCGGCCAAGACCAAGATCGAGTCGGCCGGCGGAACCACCTCGCTCGTCTGACACGTTGTCGCACACCAGGGCGCGGTCGGGCTGCTCTCAGCAGCCGGGCCGCGCCCTGTGCGTTCCTCCTGCCTCGCCCCGGGCCCCGCGCCTGGTGGGGGCCTAGGCGAGGCGGAGCACAGGTAGACCAGATCCACCCGCACCACCGTCAGAGCGTCCACATCGCGGAGAACCTCCGAGAAGAGCGCCGCCGACCGCATCTCCATGTACGTCCCCTGTTAGGCTTCGCGGGGCTTCCCGCCGGTAGTGCAGGGGCCCTGATCTTTTGCAGAGGAAAGAGGATCGTCTCGTGCTAGGCGCGTTCGCCAACGCTTTCCGGACACCGGACCTGCGGCGCAAGCTGCTGTTCGTCCTGGGAGTCGTCGTGATCTTCCGGGCCGGCTCCCAGATCCCCGCACCGGGTGTCCACGTCGCCAATGTGCAGACGTGCATCAGCCAGGTCGAGGACAGCAGCCTCTACAGCCTGATCAACCTCTTCTCCGGCGGAGCACTGCTCCAGCTGACCATCTTCGCGCTGGGCATCATGCCCTACATCACCGCCAGCATCATCCTGCAGCTGCTCGTCGTGGTCATCCCGCGGCTCGAGGCGCTGAAGAAGGAGGGCCAGGCGGGCCAGACGAAGATCACGCAGTACACCCGCTACCTCACCCTCGGCCTCGCGGTCCTCCAGGCGACCGGAATCGTGGCGCTCGCCCGGTCCAAGAACCTGTTGCAGGGCTGCACGCTGCCGCTGCTGCACAGCGACTCCACCACCGCGTTCCTGGTCCTGGTCATCACCATGACCGCCGGCACCGCCGTGATCATGTGGCTCGGCGAGCTGATCACCGACCGCGGCATCGGCAACGGCATGTCGATCCTGATCTTCTGCCAGGTCGTCGCGACCTTCCCGGCCGCGCTCTGGCAGGTCGGCAAGGCGCAGGGCTGGTGGGTCTTCGGCGTCGTGCTCGCGGTCGGACTCGTGATCGTGGCCGCGGTCATCTTCATCGAACAGGCGCAGCGCCGCATCCCGGTGCAGTACGCCCGGCGGATGGTGGGCCGCAAGATGTTCGGCGGCAGCTCCACCTACATCCCGCTGAAGGTCAACCAGGCCGGCATCATCCCGGTCATCTTCGCCTCCTCGCTGCTGTACCTGCCGGCGATGGCGGTGCAGTTCAACCAGAACAGCAGCGCGGGCTGGGTCAGCTTCCTCGGCGACTACTTCGTCGACGGCGGCCACCCGCTCTACATGGCGACCTTCTTCCTCCTCATCGTCTTCTTCACCTACTTCTACGTGTCGATCACCTTCAACCCGCACGAGGTGGCCGACAACATGAAGAAGTACGGCGGCTTCATCCCCGGGATCCGGGCGGGGAAGCCGACCGAGGACTACCTGTCCTACGTCCTGTCCCGCATCACCCTGCCGGGCGCGCTCTATCTCGGAATCATCTCCCTGATCCCGTTGATCGCGCTGGTTCTCATCGACGCGAACCAGAACTTCCCCTTCGGAGGCACGTCCATCCTCATCATGGTCGGCGTCGCCCTCGACACGGTGAAGCAGATCGAGAGCCAGCTCCAGCAGCGCAACTACGAAGGATTCCTGCGCTGAAATGCGACTGATCATCATGGGCCCGCCCGGAGCCGGTAAGGGCACTCAGGCCACCTACATCGCCGAGCACTTCGGCATCCCCGCGATCTCGACCGGGGACATCTTCCGGCGCAACGTCTCGGCGGGCACCCCCCTCGGCATCGAGGCCAAGCGCTACATGGACGCCGGCGAGTACGTTCCGGACGAGGTCACCAACCTCATGGTCCGCAACCGCATCGACGAGGACGACGCCCAGCCGGGCTTCCTGCTCGACGGCTACCCGCGCACGCTCGCCCAGGTCGAGGAGCTCGACGGGATGATCCTGCACACCGGGCACCAGCTCGACGCGGTCGCCGTACTCACCGTCGACCAGGACGAGATCGTCAGCCGCCTGCTGCAGCGCGCGCAGGTCGAGGGTCGCGCCGACGACACCGAAGACGTCATCCGGCGTCGCCAGGAGGTGTACGCCGAGCAGACCGAGCCGCTGATCGAGGTCTACCGCGCCCGCGGCATCCTGCGTGAGGTCGACGGCATGGGCGAGGTCGCCGAGGTGACCCGTCGTCTGTTCGCCGCGCTCGACGAGATCCAGCAGAGCTGAGCGGAACCGGCTGCTGATGGGCTTCCTCGACCGTGGTCTGGAGATCAAGACCCCTGAGCAGATCGACGTGATGCGTCGAGCCGGCCTGGTCGTCGGCCGGACCCTGGAGCTCCTCCGCTCCTCGGTCCGGGCCGGCGTGACCACCGCCGAGCTCGACGCCGTCGCGGAGGACTCGATCCGCAGCGCCGGTGCGACGCCGTCGTTCCTGGGCTACCACGGGTTCCCGGCCTCGATCTGCGCCTCCGTCAACGACGAGGTCGTGCACGGGATCCCCGGGTCCCGAGTGCTCGCCGAGGGCGACGTCATCTCCATCGACTGCGGCGCGATCGTGGACGGCTGGCACGGCGACGCCGCGATCACCGTCGCGGTGGGGGAGGTGCCCGCCGAGGTCACCGAGCTGATGCGGGTGACCGAGGAGGCCATGTGGCGCGGCATCGGCGCCGCCCGCCTCGGGGGTCGGGTCACCGACATCTCCCACGCCATCGAGACCCATGTGCGCAGCCAGGGCAGCTACGGCATCCTCGAGGACTACGTGGGCCACGGCATCGGCTCGCAGATGCACCTGCCGCCGAACGTGCCCAACTTCGGCCGCGCCGGCCGCGGGCCCAAGCTCGTGCGCGGGCTCGCGCTGGCGGTCGAGCCGATGATCACCCTCGGCACCAAGGACACCGACGTGCTCGAGGACGAGTGGACGGTCGTCACCACCGACGGCGCCTGGGCGGCGCACTTCGAGCACACCTTCACCCTGACCTCGGAGGGGGCGTGGGTGCTCACCGCCCTCGACGGCGGCCGCGCCGCGCTCGCCGAGCTCGGCGTGCCGTACGGCGGACGCGACTAGAGCCAGCTCGCGGAATAGCGCGCTGCTGCGGCGGGTTGTCCGGGGGTGAGTGCTCCCCGTCTGACCCTGTCCGTGCTCGACCTGGTGCCCGTCCGTGGAGACCAGTCCTCCGCCGACGCGGTGGCCGCGAGCATCGCGCTCGCGCGCACCGCCGACGACCTCGGCTACGAGAGGTACTGGGTCGCCGAGCACCACAACATGCCGGCAGTCGCCGCGACCAACCCGCCGGTGCTCATCGGCGTGATCGCCGGTGCGACCCGGCGCATCCGCGTCGGCTCCGGCGGCGTGATGCTCCCCAACCACGCCCCGCTGGTCATCGCCGAGCAGTTCGCGCTGCTCGAGGCGGCGTACCCCGGGCGCATCGACCTGGGAATCGGCCGGGCCCCGGGCACCGACCCGGTCACCTCGTGGGCGCTGCGCCACGGCGCCGGGGGAGTGAGCGACGAGGCGGTCTCCCGCTTCCCCGAGTACGTCGACAACGTGCTCGCGATGATGGACACCTCCGGCGTCGGGCTCTCGGTGCAGGGCCGGACCCACGTGCTGCACGCGACGCCAGCGGCCACCTCGGTGCCGACGATCTGGCTGCTCGGGTCCTCGGACTACTCCGCCCGGCTGGCGGCCGAGAAGGGCCTGCCCTACGTCTTCGCCCACCACTTCGCCGGCACGGGTACCGCGCAGGCCCTCGAGCTGTACCGCACCGGCTTCCGTCCCTCGCCCGAGCTCGACGCGCCGCGCACGTTCCTCACCGTGAACGCCTCGGTCGCCGAGAACGCGGAGGAGGCCCACCGGCTCGCGCTGCCGCAGCTGCAGATGATGCTCGCGCTGCGCACCGGCCAGCCGCTCTCGGCCCAGGTGAGCGTGGAGGAGGCCGAGAAGGTCGTGCTGCCGGAGTCCCACCAGCAGCTGCTCGACGCGATGGCCGCGCGCTGGGTGATCGGCGAGCCCGAGACGGCCCGGCGCCGCCTGGCCGAGCTCGCCGAGGAGCACGGCGTCGACGAGGTGATGGTGAACCCGGTCGCGGCCGCCCACGAGGGCACGGACCCGGCCGCCGCCCCGGCCCGCGAGACCACGCTGCGTCTGCTCGCCGGCTGAGCCTCGGTGAGCGTCGTCGGCACGGATTCGTCTTTCGTCCGGCGCTTTGACTAGACTGGCGTGTCGGCCCAACGTGGGTCTGCTGTCTGGTGCCTCGTGGCTGCCCGTGCGGTGTCACATCGTTCCTCGTGAACGGTGCGGCCTGTCCGGCTAGAGGACCAGGGAGCGGCCACACGAGGTCCACCCGCGACACCCGTCGTGGGAGGTTCCCGGGCCACCCGGAGGCGGTCCCATGACCGTCACCGGTGCACAGAGCGGTAGACACCAGCACTACAGATTGTGGAGGACATGCCGAAGAAAGAAGGCGTGATCGAGATCGAGGGCACCGTCGTGGAGGCCCTGCCGAATGCCATGTTCCGCGTCGAGCTGAGCAATGGCCACAAGGTTCTCGCCCACATCAGCGGGAAGATGCGTCAGCACTACATCCGGATCCTCCCCGAGGACCGCGTGGTGGTGGAGCTCTCCCCGTACGACCTCACTCGAGGTCGCATCGTCTACCGGTACAAGTGAGCCTCGTCCACTGATCGTGGCGGGCTCGCTGTGCGAACCAGCGCAGCCGATACCGGAAAGGACCTCACATGAAGGTCAAGCCCAGCGTCAAGGCCATCTGTGACAAGTGCAAGGTGATCCGTCGCCACGGCCGAGTCATGGTGATCTGCGAGAACCCGCGTCACAAGCAGCGGCAGGGCTGAGGGTTCGTCCCTCTCGCACCACCTCACAACTGAACATCACTACGTGACCGCTACGCGGCCCGACCGGATCCTCAGGTCAGCCGTCAGCCACCTCCGGAGCAGTGGGCCGGAGCCCCGTCGACGAGGGCGGGGGCGCGGCACGACCAGAAACCTCTGCGAACAACCGAAGGGACAACGCCAGACATGGCACGCCTCGTTGGTGTGGACCTCCCGCGTGACAAGCGCATCGAGATCGCACTCACCTACATCTACGGCATCGGCCGTACCTCTGCTCAGAACCTCCTGGCCGAGACGGGTGTCAACCCGAACCTCCGCGTCCACGAGCTGGGCGACGAAGAGCTGGTCAAGCTCCGCGACGCCATCGAAGCCAACCACAAGATCGAGGGTGACCTCCGTCGCGAGGTCCAGGCCGACATCCGTCGCAAGATCGAGATCGGCAGCTACCAGGGCCGCCGCCACCGCATGGGTCTTCCCGTCCGTGGCCAGCGCACCAAGACCAACGCTCGTACCCGCAAGGGCCCGAAGCGCACGGTTGCCGGCAAGAAGAAGGCCAAGTGACGTTCCGCCTCACGGCGAACCACTGATCTTCAGCACACCCAGACCAGCTACTTCCAGGAGATTCTGAATGCCTCCCAAGAGCCGCAACGCGGCTGGCGCCAAGAAGGTGCGCCGCAAGGAGAAGAAGAACGTCGCTCAGGGCGAAGCCCACATCAAGAGCACGTTCAACAACACCATCGTGACCATCACCGACCCCACCGGTGCGGTCATCTCGTGGGCCTCTGCCGGCACCGTCGGCTTCAAGGGCTCGCGCAAGTCCACCCCGTTCGCCGCGCAGATGGCAGCCGAGGCTGCTGGTCGCCGGGCGATGGAGCACGGGATGAAGAAGATCGACGTCTTCGTGAAGGGCCCGGGCTCGGGTCGCGAGACGGCGATCCGTTCGCTGGGTGCCATCGGCCTCGAGGTCGGCACCATCCAGGACGTCACCCCCACGCCCCACAACGGATGCCGGCCGCCCAAGCGCCGTCGCGTCTGAGCCCCGACACCACACGACCAGCAGAGACTTAAGGAGTCATTGAGTTATGGCCCGTTACACCGGCCCCATGACCAAGAAGTCGCGCCGTCTCGGTGTCGACCTCGTTGGTGGCGACCAGGCGTTCGAGCGTCGTCCCTACGCGCCCGGCCAGCACGGCCGTGCCCGCGTCAAGGAGAGCGAGTACCGCTCGCAGCTGCAGGAGAAGCAGAAGGCCCGCTTCACCTACGGCGTCCTTGAGAAGCAGTTCCACAACTACTACGTCGAGGCATCGCGTCGTTCGGGCAAGACCGGCGACAACCTGCTCCAGCTGCTGGAGTGCCGCCTCGACAACGTGGTCTACCGTGCCGGGTTCGCCCGCACGCGTCGCCACGCCCGTCAGCTCGTCGTGCACGGCCACTTCCTGGTCAACGGCAAGAAGGTCGACATCCCGTCGTACCAGGTGTCGCAGTACGACGTGATCGACGTGCGCGAGAAGTCCCTCGAGATGACCCCGTTCATCGTGGCTCGTGAGACCCACGGCGAGCGCGTGGTTCCCGCGTGGCTCGAGGCGATTCCGTCTCGCATGCGGGTGCTGGTCCACCAGCTCCCCGTCCGGGCGCAGATCGACCTCCCGGTGCAGGAGCAGCTCATCGTCGAGTTCTACTCGAAGAAGTAACTCCTCCACCCTTCCGTCACTCAGCACGTTCGGGCCCGTCAAATAGCGGGTGGGCCCGGAAAGGACACCACCAGTGCTTATCGCACAGCGCCCCACCCTGTCGGAAGAGACCGTCGACGAGTTCCGTTCGCGGTTCGTGATCGAGCCGCTGGAGCCTGGCTTCGGCTACACCCTCGGCAACTCGCTGCGCCGTACCCTGCTGTCGTCGATCCCTGGTGCCTCGGTCACGAGCATCAAGGTCGACGGGGTGCTGCACGAGTTCTCCACCGTCGAGGGCGTCAAGGAGGATCTCACCGAGATCATCCTCAACCTCAAGGCCCTGGTCGTCTCCTCCGAGCACGACGAGCCGGTCACCATGTACCTGCGCAAGTCGGGCTCCGGCGACGTCACCGCGGCGGACATCACCCCGCCGGCCGGTGTCGAGGTCCACAACCCCGACCTCAAGATCGCCACGCTGTCCGACAAGGGCAAGCTGGAGATGGAGCTGGTCGTCGAGCGTGGTCGCGGCTACGTCTCCGCCGTCCAGAACAAGGGTGCCGACAACGAGATCGGCCGGATCCCGGTCGACTCGATCTACAGCCCCGTGCTGAAGGTGACCTACAAGGTCGAGGCCACGCGTGTCGAGCAGCGCACCGACTTCGACAAGCTCGTCATCGACGTGGAGACCAAGCCGTCGATCCGTCCCCGCGACGCGATCGCCTCGGCGGGCAAGACCCTGGTCGAGCTCTTCGGCCTGGCGCGTGAGCTGAACGTCGAGGCCGAGGGCATCGACATCGGCCCCTCGCCGGTCGACGAGCAGCTGGCCGCGGACCTCGCCCTCCCGGTCGAGGACCTCCAGCTGACCGTCCGCTCCTACAACTGCCTCAAGCGCGAGGGCATCCACACCGTGGGTGAGCTCATCAGCCGCTCGGAGCAGGACCTGCTCGACATCCGCAACTTCGGTGCGAAGTCGATCGACGAGGTCAAGGCCAAGCTGGTCGAGATGGGCCTGTCCCTCAAGGACAGCGCGCCCGGCTTCGACCCGCACGCCGCCCTGGCGGCGTACGGCGACGACGACGACGACACCTTCGTCGAGGACGAGCAGTACTGACCCACTGACCGGCGGCGCCTGCCGCCGGCCTACTACCCCGGTACCTCGTACGGCCGGGGAGGAACGAGAGAGACATGCCGAAGCCCACCAAGGGCGCCCGCCTCGGCGGCAGCCCGGCGCACCAGCGCCTGATCCTGGCGAACCTGGCCACCCAGCTCTTCGAGCACGGCCGGATCACCACGACCGAGTCGCGGGCGCGTGCGCTGCGTCCGCACGCGGAGAAGCTGATCACCAAGGCGAAGAAGGGTGACATCCACAACCGTCGCGAGGTCCTCAAGACCATCCGCGACAAGGGTGTCGTGCACCACCTCTTCACCGAGATCGCGCCGACCTTCGCCGAGCGTCCGGGTGGCTACACCCGGATCACGAAGCTCAACCCCCGCAAGGGCGACAACGCCCCCATGGCGGTCATCGAGCTCGTGACCGAGGCGTACGCCCCGGCCGCTCCCCGGACCAAGGCTGCTCCGGCCGCCCCGGTCGCCGAGGAGACGCCGGTCGAGGAGACCACCGTCGAGGAGACCCCCGCTGCTGCGGAGGAGACCCCCGCCGAGGTCACCGAGGACGCTCCGGCTGCCGAGGACGAGAACAAGGCCTGAGCACCCGCTCACGCCGCACCGGCCCGCTGCCCCTTCGGGGGTGGCGGGCCGGTGTCAGTTCCCGGGGCCAGTTCCCGGGGCCGGCGTCGGCCGGGGACTAGCGGGGGAGGGGGCGCGGCGCGCGGGGCATCCGCCGGGCGCCCAGGTCGGCGCGCTGACCGGCCGCCCAGCCGTCGGCCTCGCCCGAGCCGGAGAGCGAGCGGGCCCGGGCCGGCCTGGCCTGCGGATAGGCCGTCTCCACCGCACCGCGGACCAGCTCGCTGCGGTCGGCGAGCACCAGGGTCGCCCCGCCGCCTCCCGCCGCGCGGTGGTCGTGGGCGTCGGCCTCCTGGCGCGCGCGGTCCTCGGCCTCCTCCAGGCGTCGGCCGACGGCGAGACGGAAGCCGGCCAGCCACGAGCGCCGGAACGCCGCGGCGTGCTCGCCGGGCGGCACCGGGGTGCGCAGCAGCCCGGTCGCGGACTGCAGCAGCAGGCTGGTCCAGATGATCTCGGCGCGCTCGAGGTCGCTGCGGTGGCCGAAGACGTGCAGGGAGATGTCCTTGCCCCCGGCGGTGCGGCGGGTGCGCATCACCACCCGGCAGCGCAGCGCGGTCGCCACCGTGGCCAGCAGGTCGGCCTTGTCGGCGGCGTACGGCGCCTCGACGCCGACGACCAGGTCCCCGACCGGGTCGGAGCCGGGCTCGCCGCGCGCGAGCAGCGCGGCGTCCACGCCGTACGCCGCGACCAGCGCAGCGGCCTTCGCGGTGTAGATCTCGGCCTCGTGCTCGGTGGCGGCCGGGTCCTCGGCCTTGGCCAGCAGCTTGCGGACCTTGGCGAGGATCGGGTGCTCCTCGCTCACGCGCCCCAGCCGTCCTCGACCAGGCGCACGGCCTCGGCGCGGGTCAGGCCGAGCCGGCGGGCCTGCGCGACGTAGTCGGCGGCGGCCCGGTGCGCGGCGCCCGACCCGGCGGCGGCACCGGACGCCACGAAGGTGCCGCGGCGGCCCTCGGTGACCACGACGCCGTCGGTCTCGAGCTCGCGGTAGGCCCGCGCGACGGTGTTCGCGGCGATCCCGAGCTCGGTGGCCAGCGCACGGACGGTCGGGAGCCGGGTGCCGGCGGGCAGGTCGCCGGACGCGGCGCGGGTGGCCAGCTGGGCGCGCAGCTGCTCGTACGGAGCGTCGGGGGAGTCGGGGTCGAGCGGGTGGACCACGGCGTTGGTCGGCTGGCTGGGCGACATGGGGGCACGCTAGTCGGCCGCGCCCCCGGTGAGGTGAGGAGGGCGGCGGGCCTGTGGAGACGGCATGGTAGGCAGGAGTCATGGAACCGGACGGTGACCTGCTGGTCGTGGGTGAGTCCCTGGTCGACGTGGTGGAGGGTGCCGACGGCGCCCGCCGCGAGCACGCCGGGGGGAGCGCGGCCAACGTCGCGGTGGCCCTGGCGCGCCTGGACCGCCCGGTGCGCTTGGCGACGGCGTTGGCCGATGACCGCAACGGCGCGATCGTGGCGACGTACCTCGGCCGCGACCGGGTGTCGCTCGCGGCCGATCCCGAGACCATCGAGCGCACCGCGAGCGCACGGGCGGTGCTCGGCGCGGACGGGGCCGCGCGCTACGAGTTCGACCTCGAGTGGGTGCTGTCCCCGGTGCCGGCCGCGCCGGTCCCGCTGGCGGTGCACGCCTGCTCGCTGGGCGCCGTGGTCGCGCCGGGGGCCGAGGAGGTCCTCGCGACACTGCGCCGGTTCCGCGGCGCGGCGCTGACCAGCTATGACGTCAACGCGCGCCCCGCGTTCACCGGGACCGGCCCGGACCTGGCCGCCGCGGTGGAGCGGGTGGCCGCCGAGGCCGACCTGGTCAAGGCCAGCGACGAGGACCTGGCCGCCGTCTACCCGGACCTCGACGAGGAGCAGGCGGTCGAGCGGCTGCTCGGTCTCGGCCCGGTGGCGCTCGTGGTGACCCGGGGCGCCGACGGCGCGACGTGGTACGCCGCGGGGCGCGGGCGCCCGGCCTCGGTCGCGGCGCCGAGCGTGCAGGTGGCCGACACGATCGCGGCGGGCGACACCTTCTCCGCGGCGCTGCTCGACGCGCTGTGGGCGCGCGGGCTGGTGGGTCCCGGCGCCGCCGAGCGGATCGCCGCGCTGCCGCGGCGCACCCGCGCCAAGCTGCTCACCCACGCCGTGCGCGCCGGGGCGCTCGCGACCACGCGGCCGGGTGCGGACCCGCCGTACCGCGCCGAGGTGGGCAGCGCCGGCTGACGCGCGGCGGTGCGGCTCCGGGAGGGGGCGACCTGAGCGTGCGGGTGCTCGGTGCAGCCTGAGAGGATGAGCGTCGTGCGGATCCGGATCGACCTCGCCTACGACGGCACCGACTTCCACGGCTGGGCGACCCAGCCGGGGCTGCGCACGGTGCAGGGTGAGCTGACCACGGCCCTGGAGACGTCGCTGCGCCTGGACCAGGTCCGCGTGGTGTGCGCCGGGCGCACCGACACCGGTGTGCACGCCCGTGGCCAGGTCGCCCACCTCGACGTGCCCGACGACGTGCTGGCCGCCTCGGTCGGGCGCTCGAAGGACCCCGCGCCGCTGGCGCTGGTGCGCCGCCTCAACGGCATCCTGCCGCCCGACATCCGGGTCCGACGCGTGCGCGAGGTCTCCGCGGCGTTCGACGCGCGGTTCTCGGCGCTGTGGCGCCGCTACGTCTACCGCGTCGCCGACCGGGTCGAGTCGCTCGACCCGCTCACGCGCCACCACGTCGTCGCCTGGTCGCGGCCCCTCGACGTCGAGGTGATGCGCGAGGCCTCCGCGTTGCTGGTCGGCCACCACGACTTCGCATCATTCTGCCGCCAGCGCGAGGGCGCGACGACCGTGCGGGTGCTCGAGCACTTCGACTGGGAGCGCCGCGACGACGGCGTGCTGGAGGCGACGGTGCGCGCCGACGCGTTCTGCCACAGCCAGGTGCGCGCGATGGTGGGCTGCGTGCTGGCCGTCGGCGAGGGCCGGCGCCCGGCGGCGTGGGCCACGGAGGTGCTGGCCGCGCGCCGGCGCCATCCGGCGGTGACGGTCGCGCACGCCCACGGCCTGACCCTGGAGGAGGTCGGCTACCCGGTCGACGACGAGCTGGCGGCGCGCGCCGAGATGACCCGCGCCCGACGGGAGGCGGTCGACGCATGAGCACCGACGACGAGCACTACTTCAGCGCCGACCCGACGGTCGCCTTCACCCGCAAGCCGGTGGTGGCCGAGGTGTGGGGCCGCGAGCTGCGGCTGACCAGCGGCAGCGGCGTCTTCGCCCAGGGCCGTCTCGACGTCGGCACCGCGGTGCTGTTCCGCGAGACCGAGCCGCCCGCGCCCGGCCGGGTCCTCGACCTCGGCTGCGGCTACGGCGTGATCGGCCTCGCCGTCGCCGCGGTGGTCCCGGACGCGGTGGTCACGGCCGTCGACGTCAACGAGCGCGCGGTGCTGCTGGCCAACGAGAACGCCGCCGCCCTCGAGGTCGCCGACCGCTACCGGGCGCTGACCCCGGACGCGGTCGACCCCGACGAGACCTACGACGAGATCTGGTCCAACCCGCCCATCCGGATCGGCAAGGAGGCGCTGCACGCGCTGCTGCTGACCTGGTTCCCGCGGCTCGCGCCGGGCGGGCGCGCGGTGATGGTGGTCGGCAAGAACCTCGGCGGCGACTCGTTGCAGCGCTGGCTGGGGGAGCAGGGCTACCCGACGACCCGGCTGGCCAGCGCCAAGGGGTTCCGGGTGCTGGAGTCGCGGCGCGCCTGACGCCTCAGTCGGCCACCCGGCCGTCGAGGAACATCTGCAGGCGGGCGAGGGTCTGCGCGGTGCCGCCGGGATCGCCGGCCAGGCCGTTGACCGCACGGGCCGCCCAGCCCAGGCGCAGCGCCGCGTCGCTCGCCGCGACCAGGTCGGTCCCCGGCAGCGCCTCGGCCCAGGGGGCGAGGTAGGCGTCGCGGAACGGCGTGAGGTCCACGGAGCCCTCGACGGCGTCCACGCCCCAGGCGATCTGGCCCTCCAGGACCACCGAGAGCACGAAGAACGGGTGGGTGATGCACGCGTCACCCCAGTCCAGCACCAGGTGCCGGCGGCCGTCGCCGAGGAAGACCTGGCCGTCGTGGAGGTCGTCGTGGTCGAGCCCCGCGGGCACCCCGTGGCGTTCCAGGGTGGCGACCAGCTCCGCGACGTACGGTGTGGCGGAGCGGAAGCGGGCGGGTACGTCGAGGCGGTGCACCAGGTCGTCGTACCGCTCCACGAGGCGGGACAGGCGCAGGTCCGGTACGCCGAGGGCGAGCATCTCCTCGACCGCGTCGAGGGTGCCGACCTGGATCCGGGCGACGGCGTCCAGCACGTCGTACCAGCGGGTGAGGCTGCGTTCGGCGGCGATCACCTCGCGCAGCCGAGGGCCGGCATCGGCCATCAGCATCCAGCCGCGGGCCGGGTCGGCCGCCAGCAGCGGCGGCACCCGCCCGGGGAAGCGGGCGGCCAGCAGCGCGACCAGGCCGGCCTCGTGGCGCAGCGTGCCGTCGTTGGCCTTGAACCAGACCGGGCCCGCGTCGGTGGGGAAGCGCAGCACCGTCGACCACGGGACGACGTGCGGCTGCTCGGCGGGTCCAGTGGGCGCGAGCCCGAGCTCCCCGAGGCGCTCCTCCACCCAGGCCCGCACCCCCGCCAGCCACCCGGCGTCGCGCCACCTCTCGACCGCGCCCTCGCTCATCGGGCCATCCTGCCCCGCCCGACCCTCGCCGAGTCGGGGGACTACTCGGGGATGCCGCTCTCCGGGGGAGCGTCGTCGGCCTGGCCGGAGGTGTCCTCGGTGATCTCCGCGTCGCCGATGTCGCTGACCAGGACGGGGGTGAGGGGATCGCCCACGCCGCCCTTGAGCTCGACGACCTGCATGCCGGAGATGCCCATGTGGCTGTCCTCGGTGAAGCGGAACGGCGCCAGCTGCGGGCCCTCGAGCTCCTGGGAGCCGCTCTCCAGGGCCTCGACCAGCCCCTCGCGGGTCAGGTCCACGCCCGCCTCCTGCAGTGCCTGGACGAACGCGTAGGCGTGGGACATGCCGTAGACGCGGTAGTTGGTGAGCTCGCCCTTGTCGCCGTGCTCGTCCCACACCTTCTGCCACAGCTGCACCCACGGGTTGTCGGGGGCGTCCACGCCGGGGATGTACTCGGTGGTGAGCACTCCGTCCAGCGCCGCCGCGCCGCCCTTGACCGCGCCCTCGGAGATCTGCGAGAGCAGCGCCCCGACCAGGCCCGGGTCGGAGCCGACGTTGGAGTAGAACCACTTCGGGTCGTAGCCGAGCTTCAGCGCGACCAGCTGGCTCAGCGCGGTGTACGACGGGGTGTTGAACGACAGCACCAGGTCGGCCTTCGCCGCCTGGAGACCGGCGATCTGCGGGCCCACGTCGGTGCTGCCGGAGGTGTAGCGCTGCACCTCGACGATCTGGTCGTCGAGGTAGCGGCGCACGCCCTGCTCGGCGTCCTCGCCGAAGTCGTCGTCCTGGAGGAACAGCCCGACCCGGGCGTCGGGCATGTTCTCCGCGACGTACTGGCCGATGATCTTGCCCTCGATCTCGTAGTCGGGCTGCCAGCCGAACGTCATCGGCCGGGCCTCGACGTCGTCGCCCCACATCAGCGAGCCCGAGGAGACGAACAGGTCGGGCACGCCCTCGCCGTTGAGGAAGTCGACCACCGCGCTGTGGGTGGGGGTGCCGAGCCCGCCGACCATCGCGAAGATCTCGTCCTGGAGCACCAGCTCGTTGGTGACCTTGCTGGTGTTGGTGGGGTTGTAGCCGTCGTCCTTGACGAGGTACTCGATCTGGCGGCCGTGGACGCCGCCGTTGGCGTTGACGTAGTCGAAGTAGGCCTGCACGCCGGTCGGGATCTCGCTGTAGCCCGGGGCGGCGACGCCGGTGAGCGGGAAGTGCGCGCCGATCGTGATGGTGTCGGCGGTGACGCCGGTGTCGGAGGCGCTGGCGCCGTCCTCACCGTCGTCGTCGCGCCCGCCCGCGCCGCACCCGGCGAGGAGGAGCGCTGCGGAGAGGAGGCCGGCGACGGCCGCCGGCGCGCTGCGGGGGATCGGGATCCCTGTCCTGCGTGTCATCTGGCTGTTCCCTTCGAGGTGGTGGAGAGCGCCCCGCGCGTGCGGCGGCGTACGGCGAGCAGGCGCAGGCTGCCGGCGAGGCCGGCGGGTGCCACGAGCACCACCGCGACCATCACCAGCCCGTAGACCAGCGGGGCCAGCTCAGCGGCCTGGATGTCGCTCAGGCCGGCGTCGGTGCCGAGGTCGGTGGCGACCTGCGGCAGGAAGGTGAGCAGGGCGGCGCCGAGCAGCGCCCCGCTCAGGCTGCCGAGCCCGCCGAGCACCACGGCAGCGAGCAGGGTGAGGCTCAGCGTCAGCGTGAAGCTGCTCGGGGCGGCCAGCCGCACGCTCATCGCGAGCACCGCCCCCGCGGCCCCGGCCGCGGCGGCGCTCACCACGAACGCCGAGACCCGGGCGCGGCCGAGGTCGATCCCGGCCAGCTGGGCCGAGACCTCGTCGTCGCGCACCGCCCGCCAGCGCCGCCCGACCCGGCTGCGCGAGAGGTTGGCGAGCAGCACGTAGGTGACCACGAGCACCAGCCAGCCGACGAGCGCGACGTACCCGCTGGTGGTGAGGTCCTGCCCGGTCACGAAGTACGCCGCGTCGAGCACCCATCCGGGGATCTCCGGCAGCACGACCGGCAGTCCCTGCTCACCGCCCAGGGTGTCCTTGAAGTACAGCGCGATGCCCGGGACCGCCACCGCGAGCGCCAGCGTCGCGCCGGCGAGGTAGGGCCCGTGCAGCCGCGCCGCGGCGACCCCGACGACCGCGCCGACCGCCAGCGCGACGGCAGCGGCCGCGAGCAGCACCAGCGGGAGCGGCACCGAGGCGTCGCGGTCGGGCAGCAGCAGGGCGGCGGTGTAGGCGCCGACCGCCATCAGGGCGCCGTGGCCCAGCGAGACCTGGCCGTTGAGGCCGGTCAGCACGGTCAGCCCGCCCGCGGCGATGCCGAGGTAGGCCATCTCGGCGAGCTGGAA
This sequence comes from Nocardioides ochotonae, assembly GCF_011420305.2. NCBI lineage: Bacteria > Bacillati > Actinomycetota > Actinomycetes > Propionibacteriales > Nocardioidaceae > Nocardioides > Nocardioides ochotonae. Next base: position 667,628 of record NZ_CP061769.1, read on the forward strand.
GCGACGGAAGTCGCTCGCCCCCTGCAGCACCAGCACGACCACGACCAGGCCGAGGACGGCCAGCAGCAGGTGCCGGGCGAGGGTGGCCTCCGGAAGGGCCCGGGTGGGTGCGCGCATCAGACCTGCCTCGCCGTCGTCGTGGAGAAGAGCCCGCCGGGGCGCACCAGCAGCACCAGCACCAGGATCAGCAGCGCCGCCAGCGGCACCAGCTGGGAGCCGACGTACCCGCTCACGAAGCTGAGCGAGAGGCCGAGCACCAGGCCGCCGACCACGGAGCCGGCGGGGCTGTCGAGGCCGCCGAGCACGGCGGCGACGAAGCCGAAGACCACCACCGAGTCCATGAACCCGGGGTGCACCAGGCTGCCGCTGGCGATCAGGACGCCGGCCAGGGAGCCCACGAGCGAGGCGAGCGCCCAGCCCAGGGTGAGCATCCGCCCGACCTTCACGCCCAGCAGCCGGGCGACCTCGTTGTTGAACGCCGCCGCGCGCATCCGCAGGCCCAGGTCGGTGAACCGGAACAGGGCCACCAGCAGGGCCATGGTCACCAGCACCGCGAGGATCGTGAAGACCCCGGTGGGCGTCAGCGCCACGGTGCGGTCGCCGATCTCCAGCCCGCGGATCCCGAACGGCGCGGGGAAGGAGCGGTAGCGGTTGCCGAAGACCAGCGCGGCGAGCGCGTGCAGCACGATGAACAGGCCCAGGGTCAGGATCACCGCGTTGATCTGGGTCCCGCCCTGCACCGGCCGTACGACGGTGCGCTCGAGGACCGCGCCGAGGACCAGCCCGGAGAGCAGGGCGGCGGCGAGGCCGAGCCACCAGGAGGCGCCCGACTCGATGACCACGAGGGCCACGAACGTGGTCACCATCGCCATCGGGGCCTGGGCGAAGTTGACCACCCGGGTGGAGCGCCAGACCAGGACCAGCGCGAGCGCGAAGGCGGCGTAGACCATCCCGAGCGTCAGGCCCACGAGGGCCGTGTTGAGGAACTGTTGCACGTGGTCTCCCGGTCGTGGGTGGTGGTCTTTAGAACCCCAGGTAGGCGTGGCGCAGCTGGTCGTCGCCGGCCAGCGTGTCGGCGTCCTCGTCGGCCACGACGCGGCCGAGGTCGAGCACGACGCCGCGGTCGGCGACCGACAGCGCGCTGCGGGCGTTCTGCTCCACGAGCAGCACGCTCAGCCCCTCGTCGCGGACCAGGTCGCGCACCAGCGCGAAGATCTGGGCGACGACCCGCGGGGCCAGCCCGAGCGAGGGCTCGTCGAGCAGCAGCAGGTCCGGGTCCGCCATCAGCGCGCGACCCAGGACGAGCATCTGGCGCTCGCCGCCGGACAGCGTGCCCGCGGGGGCACCGCGGCGCTCGGCGAGCACCGGGAACAGCCCGTAGGCCCGGTCCAGGTCGCCGGGCCTGCCCCGGCCGCCCCGGACCCTGCGGCCATCACTGCCGCCACCACCGCGACCCAGGGCGCCGAGACGCAGGTTCTCCTCGACGCTGAGCTCGGTGATCACGCCGCGGCCCTCGGGCACGTGGGCCATCCCGAGCCCGGTCATGGACTCGGCGGGTACGCCGGTCACCTCCCGCCCGTGCAGCTCGACGCGGCCGGCCCGGGCGCGGTGCAGGCCCGAGAGCGTGCGCAGCAGCGTGGTCTTGCCGGCGCCGTTGGCGCCGAGGACCGCGGTGATGCGTCCGCGCGCGGCCGTGAAGGAGACCTCGTGCAGCGCGGTGATCGGGCCGTAGCCGGCGCTCAGCCCGTGCACCGCGAGGGCCGGGATCGTGTCGGCGGGCGCGGCGGCCGCCGGCGCGCTCACACCGTCTCCCCGAGGTATGCCGCGAGCACCGCGGGGTCCGCGCGGACCACCTCGGGCGGCCCGTGCGCGATCACCCGGCCGAAGTCGAGCACGGTGATCTGGTCGCAGACGCGCATCACCAGGTCCATGTGGTGCTCGACCAGCAGCACCGACATCCGGTCGGTCAGCCCGCGCACCAGCGTGCCCAGCTCGTCCATCTCGTCCGTCGAGAGCCCGCTGGCCGGCTCGTCGAGGAGCAGCAGCTCGGGCTCGGCCACCAGGGCGCGGGCCAGGGACACCCGTTTGCGGACCGGGTAGGGGAGGCTGGGCGGGTAGAGGGAGGCCACGTGGGCGATGCCCAGCGCGTCGAGGGTGGCCATCGCCCGCTCGCGCAGCGCCCGCTCCTCGCGGTGCGCGCGGGGCAGGGCCAGCAGGGCACCGAGGAAGCCGGTGCGGGCGTGCCGGTCGGCGCCGACCATGACGTTCTCGAGCACGGTGACCCGGTCGAAGAGACCGAGCCCCTGGAGGGTCCGGGCCACGCCGAGACCGGCCAGGTCGGTGGGCCGCAGCCGCCCGAGCGGCGCACCGTGGTGGTGGATCGCGCCGCTGTCGGGGCGCACGAAGCCGCAGGCGACGTTGAACAGCGTCGTCTTGCCGGCGCCGTTCGGGCCGATCACCCCGTGCACCTGGTGCGGGGCCACCACCAGCCCGACCCCCTCGAGCGCCGTGAGACCGCCGAAGGTCACCGTCACGTCGCTGAGCTCCAGCACGCTCACGGGCGTCGGGGTGGACGTGGACGCGGGAGCGGCGACCGAACGGGCCACGGGGACCTCCAGCGGTTGGGCAGTGTGACCTGCACCACCTTGGAGTGGTTGCACAGATAGGTCATGAGGCGGAGAGCACAAAACTCGTTGGTCTTCGGGACCCGAAACCCGCTCGGTACTGGTCAGCGTTGTGCGGAGAGTGCGAACGTGGCGCCATGTCTGCGGAACCCGTCGAGGTGGACCTCGCACTGCGCCAGGCCTGGGTGCTGCTCATGGACTCCGCCGACGCGATCGCCGACAGCATCACGCTGACGCTCTTCGAGCGCGACGCCGAGATCTACGAGCGGATCGGCCCGGAGCTGCGCGCCGACGTCCGGGCGAGCACCCGGCAGCACATCCGCCGCGGCCTGCGGATCCTGGCGGGGCGTCGCGAGGACGGCGACGGGCGCACCTCGGCGGTCGAGCTGTGGCGCGACACCGGTCGTCGGCGGGCCCGCCAGGGGGTGCCGCTGGAGGTGGTGCTCAACGCCTACACGCTGGGGGCGCGGATCCTGTGGGAGGCGCTGGTGACCCGCGCCCGCTCCGAGGCCTCGGCCGGGGTGGACGACCGGGTGCTGCTCGCCGCGGCGCGGCGGGTCTGGGCCAACCTCGACACCCAGAACGGCGTGCTCATCGACGCCTACCGCCGCGAGAGCGCGCGACTTCAGCGACACGACCTCCAGCGTCAGCAGAGCATGCTCGACGCCCTGCTGGAGGGGCGCGGCGCGGACCCCGAGCTCGCCGAGGAGGCCCGCGCGGTGCTGGGGGTCGGCCCCGACGACGACGTCGCGTGCGTGGTCGTGCTCGGGGACGGCACCGACGGCGTCGACGCGCTCGCCGCGGCGGAGGACCGGCTGGACCGGCTGCGGATCTCCGTGCGCTGGCACGTGCGCTCCGGGGTCTCCTACGGCCTGCTCTCCGGAGACCTCCCCGACGAGCCGGGCATCGTGGAGCTCTTCGCGCACGCCGGCCCGGGGCGCGCCGGGGTGGCGGCCAGCCAGGACGGCATCGCCGGGTTCGCGACCGCGTTCCAGCTGGCCCACCGCGCCGCGGAGACACTTCCGCGCGGCACCCGTGGCGTCGTCGCGGTCTCCGAGCGGCTGCCGGAGGTGCTGCTCGCGGGCAGCCCCCAGGTCGCGCCGCTGCTGGTCGCGGAGACCCTCGGCCCGGTGCTGGCCCTGCCCGGCGGGCAGTCCCGCACGCTGCTGGACACCCTGGCCGCGCTGCTGCGCCACGACGGCTCGCCGACGCACGCCGCCGCGGAGCTGTTCTGCCACCGCAACACCGTCATCTACCGCATCAAGCAGCTCGAGCAGCTCACCGGGCGCAGCCTCGCCGACCCGCGCGACAAGATGCTGCTCGCCCTGGCCCTGATGGCCAGCGGCCGCAGCGCGCCCTGAGCCCGCGGGCCGACTCGCGCAACCACTGGGGCCGACTCGGCGAGGGGTCAGGGGTGGAGGAGGTCGCGGAAGGCCGCGCAGGTCTCCTCGACGGCGGTGCGGGCGGCGGCGGAGAAGCGGCCCATGTCGACGAACCCGTGGATCAGCCCGTCGTACGACGCCAGCCGGACGGGTACGCCGGCGGCCCGCAGCGCCTCGGCGTACGCCGTGCCCTCGTCGCGCAGCGGGTCGAACTGCGCGACCGCGACGACCGCGGGCGCGAGTCCGCCGAGCTCGCCATGCAGCGGGGAGAGCCGGGGGTCGGTGAGCCGGTCCGGGGGCAGCGCGCCGACGTACTGCTGGGCGAACCAGAGCATCGTGTCGCGGTCGAGGAAGTAGCCCTCGGCGTTCTCGGTGCGCGACGCGGTCTCGCCGACCAGGTCGGTGGCGGGGTAGAGCAGCAGCTGTGCGGCGACCGGGACCGCGTCGTCGCGCAGCGCCTGCGCGGCCACCGCGGCGAGGTTGCCGCCCGCGCTGTCGCCGGCCAGGCCGAGCCGCTCGTCGCCGCCGAGGTCGCCGAGGTGGGCGGCGGCCCAGCGCGCTGCGGCGACGGCGTCCTCCACCGCCGCGGGGAACGGGTGCTCGGGAGCCAACCGGTAGTCGACGCTGAGCACGACCGCGTCGCACGCGGTGGCCAGGGTGCGCGCCATCAGGTCGTGGGTGTCGAGGTCGCCGATCACCCAGCCGCCGCCGTGGAAGAGCACGACGGTGGGGAGCGGGCCCTCGGACCGCGGGCGGGGGCGGTAGAGCCGGGCCGGCCGCTCGCCGTCGCCGCCGGGCACCGTGGTCTCGGAGACCTCGGCGACCTCCGGCAGCAGGGAGGCGTCGCGCATGTCGACGGTGAGGGTGCGGAAGGCCGCGCGCGCCTGCGCGGGGGTGCCGGTGTGCATCGGCGGCGTGCCGGTGGACTCCATGAAGGCGAGCAGCGCGGCGATCTCGGGGTCGAGGCGGGGGTCGAGCTGGGTCACGATCGGGTCCTCTCGGTGGGCGGTGCGCGCGGTCAGACGAACGCGCTGATGCCGGTCTCGGCGCGACCGATCAGCAGCTTCTGGATCTGGCTGGTGCCCTCGTAGAGGGTCATCACCCGGGCGTCGCGGAGGTACTTCGCGACCGGGTAGTCGTCGATGTAGCCGGAGCCGCCGTGCACCTGGAGCGCGTTGTTGGCGGCGCGCACCGCGGCCTCGGAGGCGAACAGCTTGGCCTTCGAGGCGGCCACGCCGACCGGCTCGCCGCGGTCCAGGAGGTCCGCGCAGCGCCACACCAGCAGCCGGGCCGCGTCGGCGTCCAGGGAGATGTCGGCGATCAGGTCCTGCACCAGCTGGAAGGAGGCGATCGGCCGGCCGAACTGGGTGCGGGTGGTGGCGTAGTCGACCGCCGCCTCGAGGCAGCCCTGCACGATCCCGACGCAGCCGGCGGCGACCGAGACCCGGCCCTTGTCGAGCGCGGTCATCGCGATCCGGAACCCCTGGCCCTCCTCGCCGAGCAGCGCCGAGGCCGGCACGCGTACGCCGTCGAGGTGCAGCGAGGCGGTGGCCTGGCCGCGCAGGCCGAGCTTGCCGGTGATCTCGCGCGCCTCGAAGCCGGCGCTGCCGGTCGGCACCAGGAAGGCGGAGACGCCGCGGGGGCCGTCCCCGCCGGTGCGGGCGAAGACCAGCGCGAGGTCGGCCCAGGTGCCGTTGGTGATGAACAGCTTCTCGCCGTCGAGCACGTAGTCGGAGCCGTCGCGCCGGGCGCGGGTGGTCAGGTTGCCGGCGTCGGAGCCGACGCCCGGCTCGGTGAGCCCGAAGCAGCCCAGCGCGGTGCCGGCCGCCAGCCGCGGCAGCCACTCGCGGCGCTGCTCCTCGGTGCCGGCGCGCAGCACCGAGCCCGCGACCAGCCCGCTGGAGACCGAGACGATCCCGCGCAGCGCGGAGTCGGCGCGGCCGAGCTCCTCCATCGCCAGCACCGAGGTGACGTGGTCGCCGCCCACCCCGCCGTACTTCTCGGGGAGGGTGAGGCCGAAGAACCCGAGCTCGCCCATCCGCGGCACGATCGCGGTGTCGATGGACTCGCGGCGGTCCCACTCGGCGCGGTGCGGGACCGCCTCGCGCTCGAGGAACTCCCGGGCCACCGCCCGGAACGCCTCCTGCTCCGTGCTCAGCGAGAGGTCCACGGCTCAGGACCCGGTGGTGTGGCGGGCCAGCTCGGCCTTGGCCAGGGAGTTCTTGTGCACCTCGTCGGGTCCGTCGGCGAAGCGCAGCGTGCGGATCCCGGCCAGGCTGGCGGCCAGCGGGAAGTCCTGGGACAGCCCGCCCGCGCCGTGCACCTGGATCGCCCGGTCGAGGATCTCCTGGACGACCTTGGGGGTGGCGATCTTGATCGCCTGGATCTCGGTGTGGGCACCCCGGTTGCCCACGGTGTCCATCAGCCAGGCGGTCTTGAGCACCAGCAGCCGCAGCTGCTCGACCGCCACCCGGGCCTCGGCGATCCACTCCCGGATCACGCCCTGCCGCGACAGCGGCCGGCCGAACGCCACCCGGCTCTCGACGCGCTGGCACATCAGCTCGATGGCCCGCTCGGCCACGCCGATCGCGCGCATGCAGTGGTGGATCCGCCCCGGCCCGAGGCGCGCCTGGGCGATCGCGAACCCGGCGCCCTGCTCGCCGATCAGGTTGCTCGCCGGCACCCGGACGTCCTCGAGGAGCAGCTCGGCGTGACCGCCGTGCTCGTGGTCGTCGTAGCCCAGCACGTGCATGGGTCGTACGACGTGCAGCCCGGGGGTGTCGCGGGGGACGAGCACCATCGACTGCTGGCGGTGCCGGGCGGCCTCGGGGTCGGTGCGCCCCATGACGATGAAGATCTCGCAGTCGGGGTTCATCGCGCCGGTGATCCACCACTTGCGCCCGTTGAGGACGAGGTCGTCGCCGTCTCGCACGATCGAGGTGGCGATGTTGGTCGCGTCGGAGGAGGCGACGTCGGGCTCGGTCATCGCGAACGCGGAGCGGATCTCTCCGGCGAGCAGCGGCTCGAGCCAGCGCTCCTGCTGCTCGGGGGAGCCGAACATGTGCAGCACCTCCATGTTGCCGGTGTCGGGCGCCGCGCAGTTCATCGCCGCGGGGGCGAGGTTGCCGCTGCGCCCGCTGATCTCGGCCAGCGGCGCGTACTGCAGGTTGGTCAGGCCGGCACCGCGCCCACCGGTGTCGCCGGGCAGGAAGAGGTTCCACAGCCCGCGCTCGCGGGCCTCCGCCTGGAGGTCCTTCAGGATCGCCGTGCGGGTCCATGCGAACGGGTCGTCGAGGGCGGCCAGCTGCTGGTCGAACACGTCCTCCGCGGGGTGGACGTGGCTGTCCATGAACCCCAGCAGGGTGCGCTGGAGCTCGCGGGTGCGGTCGTCGAAGTCGAAGTCCATGGGGGTCCTCTCAGGAGCCGGTGGCGGCGGCGAGCCCGGCGGCGAGCAGCGGCTCGACCGCCTCGCCGACGGTGTCGAAGCCCTCCCCGACCGTCTGGCCGAGCAGGTGGCGGTGGTGGATCCCCTCGAGGATCACGGCGAGCTTGAGGTGGGCCAGGCCGAGGTGGAAGTCCATCCGGCCCAGGTCGCGGCCGCTCGCCGCGGCGTACCGCTCGAGCTGGGCCTCGGGGGAGGGGTAGCCCGGCGCGGTGCTGGCGTCGGCGACGGCCGCGCCGCCGGAGATCTCGCCGAGGCTGTCGTAGACCAGCAGCAGCGCCACGTCGGTGAGCGGGTCTCCGAGGGTGGCCATCTCCCAGTCGACGACGGCGCGCACGGGCTGGGGGGCCCCGGCGACCGCGAGCAGGTTGTCGAGGCGGTAGTCGCCGTGCACGATGCCGCTCTGGCCGGCGTCGCCGGTCTCCGGCGGCACGGTCGCGGCGAGGTGCTCCAGCAGGCGGGTGGCGTCGGGCAGCTCGCGGGTGCGCGAGCCCTCCAGCTGCCGGCCCCAGCGGCGCACCTGGCGCTCCAGGAACCCGGCCGGGCGCCCGAGCCCGGTGAGCCCGACCGCGGCCGGGTCGACGGCGTGCAGCCGGGCGAGCACGTCGATGAGCGCGGCGCCGAGCTCGGCGGTGTGCTGCTCGCCGATCGCGGTCAGCTCCGCCGCGGTGCGGTACGGCGTGCCCTCGATGCGCTCCATGACGTAGAACGGGGCGCCGAGCACGTCGGGGTCGGGACAGTGGGCGTAGGTGCGCGGCACCGGCACGTCGGTGTCGGCCAGCCCGCTCATCACCGTGAACTCACGGCCCATGTCGTGGGCGGTGGCCTGCACGTGGCCCAGCGGCGGGCGGCGCACGATCCACCACCGGTCCCCGTCGGTGACCTCGTAGGTGAGGTTGGACTTGCCGCCGGCGATCAGCGCGCCGCGCAGCTCGCCGGTGATCTCGCCGGGGCGCTGCCCGTCGTACCAGCGCCGCCAGGCGGCCAGGTCCAGCCCGGGCAGCTCGGGCTGCTCGGGGCCGCTCATCGGTCGGCCCCCGCGTCGACCTTGGCCTGGAGCCGGCGCATCCCGGCCAGCCAGCGGTCGGTGTCGGCGGCCCGCGCCGCGTAGTAGCCGGCGACCTCGGGGTGGGGGAGCACCAGGAACCGGTCGTCGGACAGCGAGTCGACCCACGCCTGGGCGACCGCCTCCGGGGTGAGGGCGGAGTCGCGGGAGAGCAGCTGGGCGAGGTCGCCGGACTGCTCCAGCATCCGGGTCTGCACGCCCTGCGGGCAGATCGCCTGCACGGTGACGCCGCGGTCGCCGTAGGTCACCGAGAGCCACTCGGCGAACCCGACGGCGGCGTGCTTGGTCACCGAGTACGGCGCGCTGCCGATCATCGTCAGCAGCCCGGCCGCCGAGGCGGTGACCACGAAGCGTCCGCCGCGCCCGTCGGCCAGCCAGTCGGGCACCAGCGCCCGGGCGGCGCGCACGTGGGCCATCACGTTCACCTCGAGCATCCGCTCCCACACCGCGTCGGGCGCCTGGAGCGTGTCCGGGCCGGCCTCGGCGGCGGTGTCGATACCGGCGTTGGCGCAGAAGATGTCGATGCGGCCCAGCGCCGCGCGCGCCTGCTCGACGAGTGCGGCGACCCCGGCGTCGGACGCGCAGTCGCCGGGCACGGCGTGCCCGCCGATCTCGGCCGCGACGGCGGTGGCCGCGGCGGCGTCGAGGTCGTTGACCACGACGCGGGCCCCCTCCGCGGCCAGCCGGCGCGCGAGCGCCCGGCCGATGCCGTTGCCGGCACCGGTGACGACCGCGCCCGCGCCCGCGAGCGGGGAGCCGGCCGGCATCAGACCCCGCCGGTGAGGGTGAGCCCGCCGTCGACGACCAGCACCTGGCCGGTCAGCCAGGCCGCCTCGTCGGAGAGCAGGAACGCGACCACGCTGCCGATGTCGTCGGGCACCCCCAGCCGCCGGAGCGGGTACGCCGCGGCGACCTCCTCCTCGCGGCCCTCGTAGAGCGCGCTGGCGAACCGGGTCTTGACCACGGCCGGGGCGACCGCGTTGACGCGGACCGACGGGCCGAGCTCGACGGCCAGGCTCTCGGTGAGGCTGGCCAGCATCGCCTTGGTCGCGCCGTACATCGCGATCCCGGGGGCGGGCTTGATGCCGGCCACCGAGGAGACGTTGACGACCGCGCCGCCGTGCTCGCCCATCCAGGCGCGGTGGGCGGCCTGCACCCAGCCGAGCGCGGCGATCGCGTTGACCTCCACGATCTTGCGCGCGGCGTCGAGGTCGATGTCCACCAGTGGGCCGAAGACGGGGTTGATGCCGGTGTTGTTGACCAGCAGGTCGACGCTGCCGAACGCCTCGAGGGTGCGGGCCACCGCGTCCTCGCGGTGCGCGGCGTCCCCGGCGTTGCCGGCCACTCCGATCGCGCAGTCGGCGCCGCCGAGGGTCTTGACCGCCTCCTCGAGCGCCTCGGGCTTGCGGGCGGTGACGCAGACCCGGACCCCCTCGGCCACCAGCCGTTCGGCGACCCCGAGGCCGATGCCCCGGCTGGCTCCGGTGACGATCGCGACCTTGCCCTGCAGACCCTGCATGCGTCCTCCGTCTGGTGCTCCGAGCGGGTGGGCCCGGGTGCCCGCCGAGGACGGGTGTGACCCAGGTGACTAAGCGCTCGCTTACTATGGCTGCCATGACCGACGCCGTCAACGGGCCCGCCGCCGGCCCCGGACGCCGGGGCGACGCCCGCGACCGGCTGCTCGCCGCGGCCGTGGCGGCGTTCGCGGCGAAGGGATTCCACGGCACCACGACGCGCGACATCGCGGCGGCGGCCGGGATGAGCCCGGCGGCGCTCTACGTGCACCATCGCTCCAAGGAGGAGCTGCTGCACCGGATCTCCCTCGTCGGCCACGAGCAGACCCTGGCGCTGTGCGAGGCGGCGCTGGCGACCTCGTCCGACCCGGTCGCGCAGCTCGCCCGGCTGGTGGAGGACTACGTGCGCTGGCACGCGGTGCACCACACGACCGCGCGCATCCTCAACTACGAGCTCGGTGCGCTCGCGCCCGAGCACCGCGCCGAGATCGACCGGCTGCGGGCGGCGATCGACGGGCTCGTGCGCGACGTGCTGCGCCGCGGGGTCGCCGCCGGTGTGCTCGTCACCGACGACCCCGCGATGACGGCGACGGCGGTGCTCTCGATGGGCATCGACCTGGCGCGCTGGTACCGGGAGGGCCGCAGCTGGGGGCCCGACGACCTCGCCCGCCACTACCGCGGGCTGGTGCTCGCGATGGTCGGGGTCGCGCCCGAACCGGCCCGGTAGCCGCTCCGGCGGCACTATCCTGCTCCCGGCGGGGCCATCCGGCCCGTGCCCTGGCAGCAGGAGGCAGCGATGGGCTCGGTGACCCGCGAGCACGGCGCCCTGCGCGAGAACGTCGTCGCCGCGTTGCGCGCCGACATCATCGACGGCCGCCTGGAGCCGGGGGAGCCGCTGCGCACCGAGGCGATCATGCAGCGCTTCGGGGTCTCCAACTCGCCGCTGCGCGAGGCCTTCGCCCAGCTGGCCAGCGAGGGCCTGGTGGTCGTGCAGCGCAACCGCGGCGCCTCGGTCGCCCCGCTGAGCCGCGCGGGCGCCGACGACGTGCTGCGCGTGGGGGCGCTGTTCCTCGAGCACGTCCTGCGCTGGGGCATGCCCGGCTACACCCCGGGCGACGTGGCCGCGCTGCGACGCGTCTGCCTGGACTTCGAGCTGGCCTACCGCAGCGGGGACGTCGCGACGGCGTACGCCGAGGCGGACCGCTTCGGTGCCGCGCTGCTGGATCGCTGCGGCAGCGCGGAGCTCGCGCACGCGTTCCGCGCCGTGCTGCCCCAGCTGCAGCGCCTGGTGCGGCTGCTGGACCCCTTCGACTACCTCGCGCTGCAGGGCTCGCTGCACGCAGCGGTCGTCGCGGCCGCCGCGGACCGCGACGTCGAGAGCGCGGTCGTCGCGACCCGCTCGGTGTGGCGCCAGGTGACCCGCGCCGTCGAGGACCTCGGCGACGACCGCTTCGGCGCCTGAGGTCGATGACCACCCTCGCGCCGCACCCCGCCGCGCTCGCCCTGCGGCGGCGCCAGCGGGCCGGGGTGCTGGGACGCCGGGTGGGCTGGCTGCTGCTGCCGCTGGTGATCGCCTCCACGGCGGCGCACTACGCCGGGGGCGCGACGCTCCAGGCCTGGACGCCGTACCTGGTCGGAGCGGTGGCGGTGCTCAACACGCTGCACATCGCCTTGTCGGTCTACGTCTTCGGGCTGGTCGCGCCGCGCCGCAGCCTGAAGGTCCTGCACATCTACCTCGGCTACCTGCTCGGCGCCCTGATCTGGGCCTCCCAGACCAACCTCGACCGCGAGCCGCTGCACACCTGGCTGACCGTGGCGATGTTCGCGGCGATCGGGGTGCACCTGCTGCTCGCGGCGCGCTACGCGGCCCGGCGTCGGGCCGCGCAGCACGCCGTGGCGGCCCTCAGCGGACGATGACCCGGCTGCGTGCGCGTGCCGAGGTGTCGCGGAGCGTGGCGCTCACGACGGTGCCGGCGTAGTCGAAGCGCAGCCGGCCCGCCTTGGTCGGGCGCCAGGTCAGCTTCGCCGTGTGGGCGGTGGCGCCGGCAGGGGTGAGCCGCAGCGTGCGCAGCTCACGGGCCGCGCCGCGACGCGGCTCGAAGGTGACCTTCACCCGGCGCACGTCACCGCCCCGGGCGCCGGTGAGGCGCACCTTCCAGGTCGCCTTCCTGCCGGCGGCGACGCGCGTGGCAGGCGCGGTGACCTGCAGGGCGGAGGAGACGACCGTCTTGATCACCGGGGTCGTCGGCGGGGTCACCGGCGGGGTGGAGGTCGCCGGGCGGCGCTTCCAGATCGCCACGGTGTTGCGGTCGAAGGAGCTGAAGACCATCTCGTTGACGCCGTCGCCGTCGAGGTCGGCCACCGCGCCGCCGCCGGACTGCCCGAACTCCTCGCCGGGGCTGGTCAGCGTGTGCAGCTTCGTGGTGCCGTCGGCGAGCTGCTCGATCCAGAACAGCCGGCGGTCGCCGTCGCCGGAGACCGCGAGGTCGATGTCGCCGTCGCCGTCCACGTCGCCGTACCCGAAGACGCCGGGGGCGCCCTGCCCGTAGGTGGGACGGGAGGTGATCTCGTCGCCGGGGAAGATCGGCACGGTGCCGTCGGTGTAGTCGGCGGGGCAGGTCGGCGTCGGCGTGGTCGGCGTGGACAGCGTGGTGACAGACCAGGGCTGGCGCGGGTCGGCCTGCGGGACGAACTCCATCACCTGCTCGGCCGGGAGGTACCACTGCAGGCAGCGGTTCATGTGGTTGGTGCCGATCCAGGACACGGTGCCGGGGCCGCGGAACCCCGGGACCGCGCGGATCTGGAAGCCCATGCCGACGCCCACGGCGTTACCCGCGGTCTGCGCGAGGGTCGCGATCGTGTGCGCGGTGAAGTCTGCGGCGGTGAGGCCGGGGCTGTCGTCGCCGACGTGCTCGAGCCACAGGAACGTCGCCCGTCCGGCGTCCTCGGGGCCGCCGCCCACGTCGAAGTACTGCGCGGTGACGATGTCGAGGTCGCCGTCCCCGTCGACGTCGCGCACGACCGGCAGGCTGCCGCCGACCTCGGCCAGGGCGACCGGGGCGTCGAACGTCAGGTCCTCGTTGCCCTTGAAGAAGTGGGTCTCGACCTGGTCGTCGGTCTGGACGCCCGGGTCCCCGCCCTGCTCAGCGACGCTGACCAGGTCCAGGATGCCGTCGTCGTCGAGGTCGACGTGCTGCACGCCGTGGTAGGACCAGGCCTGGCCGGTGACGACGTCGTGGCGCACGAACGGCAGGGAAGTGCCGTCGGCGGCGAGGCCGGCGTTCTCCCACCAGGTGACGGCGCCGCGGTCGTTGCCGGAGAAGGAGTCGAAGAAGTTGCCCGAGGGGACGATCAGGTCGGTGTCGCCGTCGCCGTCCACGTCGGCGAGGGTCGGCTGGTTCGGGAAGATGATGTTCGCGCTGGCGTCGAAGACGCTCACCTTGCGCCAGTCGGCGAGGTTGGCGAGGGGTCGGTAGACCTGCAGGCTGCCGCCGGTGCCGGGCACGCCGCGCGGTCCGAGGGCCCCGAAGCCGCTGGTCACGATGTTCTGCTCGCCGGCGAAGACCTCGCCCACGACGGTGAAGCTCGCTCCCTGCACCGCGGTGTCCACGTTGACCCGGTCGAAGGAGGCCGGCGTCGCCTCAGGTGCCGCGGGGGCCGCGGTCCCGGGGGCGGAGGTCAGGAGCGCGAGAGGGAGGGCGAGCGCGAGGGCGCCACCGGCGCGTCGGCGCCGTCGTCGGAGCAGGGACACGAGGACCGTCCTTGGGGGTCGCGGAGCTGGAGCGCCCACCATGGCGGAATTTCGCACAATGTGAGGAGGATTATGCGAAATCAGTCACGGGTTGCGATCGTGCCCGCCATGTCTCCCGTGACTCCTGTGTCGTCTCCCGCGGTCGACCGGTCCCGGCGCCGCTCCCAGGCGCGGGCGGCCAGCATCACCGCGCCGGCCAGCGCGGCGCCCGCGACCACGTCGATGACGTAGTGCTCGGCGAAGTAGACCAGCGCCAGCGACATCGCCAGCGGGTAGGCCACGAACAGCCAGCGCCAGGGCGTGCGCAGCCGCCAGACGGCGTACATCGCGACGAGGAAGGCGATCCCGGCGTGCAGCGAGGGCATCGCGGCGACCGGGTTGCCGACGCCTTGGAGGACCAGGTCGAACCGGCCCAGCCCGAGGTCGGCCCAGCCGCGGCTGGTGATGCGGGTGACCTCGCCCATGTAGCCGTCGCGCGAGGCCATCCACGGCGGTGCCATCGGGTAGAGGATGTAGACGATGAGCGCGCCGAAGTTGATCATCAGGTAGCGCCGCATCCACATCAGCCACTCGGTGCGGTTGCGCATCCACAGCACCGCGGCCATGGTCAGCCCGACCAGGAAGTGGGAGGCGTAGACGGTGGTGAGCGCGACGTCGTACCAGCGCGGCGCGAGGCCACGGGTGCACGGGTCGCCGCACCAGGCGTCCTGGAGTCGCTCGGTGGGCGTGACCCCGCCGCCGAGCCACTCATCGACCCGGATCGGCATGGTGATGTGCACCGGCAGGCCGAGCTCGTCGGTGAGCCCGCGGCTGTAGAAGTACACGATCAGCCCGAGCACCGGTAGCGACCAGTCACGCAGGAAGCGCAGGTGCGAGCGCGCCGGGGCCTCGATGTTCCAGGCGACCGTGCCCAGCCACAGCCAGAGGAAGACCTGGACCGTGTCGTTCGGGATGCCCAGCAGCTCGATCCAGACGATCAGCAGCCCCGCGTACACCGCCATCGCGCCGACCCGCGCCCACCGGCCGGTGTGGCCCCGCGGATCAGGGGGCAGCGGCGACAGGAGCGCCGGATCGGTGCTGACGGTTCCGACCCGGTCGACCATCGGGCCAGTCTAGGCGTGCTCCTCCTTCGACCCTCGACCGGTCAGCGGATCCAGGGCGCCGTAGTCGCCGACGCCGGCCGCGAGCGTGGTGAGGTGGTGGTGGCCGTCGCCGAGGAGGTGGTCGAGCGCGGTGAGCCGGGCGGTGAGGTTGCCGACGAGGTACTCGGCGGTCATCGCGATGCCGCCGTGCAGCTGGATGGCCTCCTGTCCGATGTGGCGACCCGAGCGGCTGACCTGGAGCCCGGCGCGCGAGGCCGCCTCCGCGGCCCGCTCGCGGTCCCCGGAGGCCAGCACCATCGCCGCCCACAGGGTGGCCGAGCGGGCCATCTCCAAGGAGACGTACATGTCGGCCGCGCGGAAGGTCAGCGACTGGAAGGTGGCCAGCGGCACGCCGAACTGCTTGCGGGTGCGCAGGTAGTCGGTGGTGGCCGAGAGCGCCACCTCCATCGCGCCGAGCGCCTCGTGGCAGGCGGCGACGCGGGCCTGGGCGGCCGCGGCGACGATGGTGGCCGACTGGTCGACGCCGGGCGCACCGAGGCGGATCGCCGGGGCGCCGTCGAACGCGACGCGCGCGGCCCGGCCCCCGTCGTACGTCGAGTAGCCGGTGCGGCTGACCCCGGGGCCGTCGCCGGGCACCAGGAACAGCCCGGTGCCGCCGGCGGGCAGGGCGGCGCTGACCACGAGCAGGTCGGCGCGCAGGCCGTGGGCGACCGGCTCCTTGACCCCGCCGAGCAGCCAGGTGCCGTCCGGGTCCGAGGCGGTCACGGTGGTGGCGGTCGGGCTCCAGCGCGCGGCCGGTCCCGGGCTGCCCCAGGGCTCGTGGTGGGCGAAGGCGAGCACCGCCTCGCCGGCGCTCAGCCGGCCCAGGACGTCGGCCTGCTGCTCGGGGGTGCCGGCCGCGGCGACGAGTCCGCCGGCGAGCACCACGGAGGTGAGGAAGGGCTCCGGGGCGAGCACCCGGCCCAGCTCGGCGGCCACGATCCCGACCTCGACCGGTCCGGCGCCGACGCCGCCGACCTCCTCGGGGAAGGGCAGCCCGAGCAGGCCCATCTCGGCCAGCTGGGTCCAGACCTTCTCGCTGAACCCGGGGTCCTCGGCGACCACGCGGCGCCGCTGCTCGAAGTCGCCGTAGGCGCGGGTCGCGAGCCCGCGCACCGCGTCGCGCAGCGCGACCTGCTCGTCGTCATAGGTGAAGTCCATTGCCGTGCTCCCTCAGAGTCCCAGGATCGTGCGGGCGATGATCTGGCGCTGGATCTCGTTGGACCCGCCGTAGATCGAGGCCTTGCGGAGGTTCAGGTACGCCGGCGCCGCGAGGTGGGTCCATTCGGGCAGGTCGCTCCCGGCACCCGCCCCCGACGAGTACGCCGCGGGTCCGGCCAGGTCGAGCACCAGCTCGCTCACCGCCTGCTGGAGCTCGGTGCCCTTGAGCTTGAGCACCGAGCTGGCGGGGTGCGGCTCGCCGCCGGCGGAGTGGGCGGCCACGCGCAGCGCGGTCAGCTCGAGGGCGAGCAGCTCGTTCTCCAGCTCGGCCACCCGGGCGCGAAGCAGCGGGTCGTTGAGCTGGTTGCCCGCCAGCCGCTTGGCGCGGGCCAGGTTGCGCTTGACGGTGCCGACCGGCGCCACCCCCACCCGCTCGTTGCCGAGCAGGAACTTGGCCATCGTCCAGCCCTGGTTGACCTCGCCGACGAGGTTCTCGCCGGGGACGCGGACGTCGGTGAACCACACCTCGTTGACCTCGTGGCCGCCGTCGATCAGCTGGATCGGGCGGACCTCGAGGCCCGGGGTGGTCATGTCGATGAGCAGCATCGAGATGCCGGCCTGCTTCTTGGCCTCGGGGTCGGTGCGCACGAGGGTGAAGATCCAGTCGCCGTACTGCCCGAGCGTGGTCCAGGTCTTCTGGCCGTTGACGATCCAGTCGTCGCCGTCGCGCACGGCGCTGGTGCGCAGGCCGGCCAGGTCGGACCCGGCGTCGGGCTCGGAGAAGCCCTGGCTCCACCAGATGTCGAGGTTGGCGGTCGCGGGGAGGAAGCGCTCCTTCATCTCCTGGCTCGCGAACTGCGCGAGCACCGGCCCGATCATGCTGACGTTGAACGGCAGCGGTGCGGGCACGCCGGCCGCCTGCATCTCCTCCAGCCACAGGTGGCGGCGCAGGTCGCTCCAGTCGCGACCGCCCCACTCCACCGGCCAGTGCGGGACGGCGAGCCCCGCGGCGTTGAGGGTGCGCTGGGTCTCGACGTAGCCGTCGCGCCCGAGCTCTCGACCGGCGATCACGGTCTCGCGGATCTCCGCGGGGACCTGGGTCGTGAAGAACGTGCGCATCTCCTCGCGGAACGCCTCGTCCTCCGTTGACAGCTCGAGCTGCATGCGAGCCCCTTCCTCCTGGTGTGGCGGTGTGACCCACATCATGGCTGGTGCGGTCCAACGGCGATACCGATTCGGCCCACGCCGCCCGCTCCCGGGCCGCGATTTGTGCGCTCCGCCCCGTCCGCGCCGTACGCCGCGCCGTCCCGTCGGCGTCCACCGCGGCACCGCCATGGGGTGGGGGTTGGCACAATGGCCGGGCCATGACCGACGAGCTCTCGATCACCTACCCGCCGGAGCTCCCGGTCACCCAGCGCCGCGAGGACATCGCGGCCGCGATCCGCGACCACCAGGTCGTGATCGTGGCCGGCGAGACCGGCTCGGGCAAGACCACCCAGCTGCCGAAGATCTGCCTGGAGCTCGGCCGCGGCCGCCGCGGCAAGAAGGGCGGCGGGCTGATCGGGCACACCCAGCCGCGGCGGATCGCCGCGCGCTCGGTGGCCGAGCGGATCGCCGAGGAGCTCGGCACCGAGCTCGGCGGTCCCGACGGGGTGGTCGGCTACCAGGTCCGCTTCACCGACCGCACCTCGCGCAGCACGCGGGTGAAGCTGATGACCGACGGCATCCTGCTCGCCGAGCTCCAGCGCGACCGGATGCTGCGCAAGTACGACACGATCATCATCGACGAGGCCCACGAGCGCAGCCTCAACATCGACTTCCTGCTCGGCTACCTCAAGCAGCTGCTGCCGCGCCGCCCCGACCTCAAGCTGGTCATCACCTCCGCGACCATCGACCCCGAGCGGTTCGCCGCGCACTTCGCCGACGTACGCACCGGTGAGCCGGCGCCGATCATCGAGGTCTCCGGGCGCACCTACCCCGTGGAGGTGCGCTACCGGCCGCTGATGGAGCTGCCGGAGGAGGACGAGGAGGGCGAGCCGGTCGTCCGCGACCAGACCGAGGCGATCGCCGACGCGGTGCGCGAGCTGGTGGCCGAGGGGCCCGGCGACATCCTGGTCTTCCTGCCCGGCGAGCGGGAGATCCGCGACACCGCCGAGGTGCTCGAGGGGCTCAACCTGCGCAACCCGCTGGAGATCGTGCCGCTCTACTCCCGTCTCTCGGCCGCGGAGCAGCACCGGGTCTTCGCCCGGCACAGCGGGCGCCGGGTGGTGCTGGCGACCAACGTCGCGGAGACGTCGCTGACCGTGCCCGGCATCCGCTACGTCGTCGACACCGGCGTGGCCCGGATCAGCCGCTACTCGGTGCGCAGCAAGGTCCAGCGGCTCCCGATCGAGGCGATCAGCCAGGCCTCGGCCAACCAGCGCTCCGGGCGCTGCGGCCGCGTCGAGGCCGGCATCGCGATCCGGCTCTACTCCGAGGAGGACTTCGAAGGCCGCCCGGAGTTCACCGACCCCGAGATCCTGCGCACCAACCTGGCCAGCGTCATCCTCCAGATGGCCAGCCTCGGCCTCGGCGAGGTCGCCCGCTTCCCGTTCGTGGAGCCGCCGGACCGGCGCAACATCACCGCCGGGGTCCAGCTGCTCGAGGAGCTCGGCGCGCTGCGGACCGGTGCGGCCTCGGCGCCCGCCGCCGCGCGCGCCGGCACGAAGCTGACCGAGCTGGGACGGCGCCTGGCGCGGCTGCCGATCGACCCCCGGCTGGGCCGCATGGTGCTCGAGGCCGAGAAGGTCGGCTGCCTGCGCGAGGTGGTCGTGATCGCCGCCGCGCTGTCCCTGCAGGACCCCCGCGAGCGCCCCGGCCCCGACCACCCCGCCGAGCAGGCGCGCGCCGATCAGCTGCACGCCCGGTTCAAGGCCGAGGGCAGCGACTTCCTGACCTGGCTGAACCTGTGGCGCTTCCTCAAGGACCAGCAGCGCGACCTCTCCGGCAGCGCGTTCCGCCGGATGTGCAAGAAGGAGTTCCTCAACTACCTGCGGGTCCGCGAGTGGCAGGACTTCGAGTCCCAGCTGCGCCAGGTCTGCAAGGAGATGGGCGTCCACATCGGCCAGCCCGCGGACACCCCCGACGCCGACGGGATCCACCAGGCGCTGCTGTCCGGCCTGCTGTCCCACATCGGGCTGCTCGAGGAGCGCGACAAGGGCTCCTCGGGCCAGGGCGGCCAGGCCCGCGACGGACGCCGCCGTGGTCCGCGGGAGTACCTCGGCGCCCGGGGCGCGCGGTTCGCGATCTTCCCCGGCAGCGTGGTGGCCCGCAAGAACCCGCAGTTCGTGATGGCCGGCGAGCTCGTCGAGACCGGGCGGCTGTGGGGGCGCCAGGTCGCGGGCATCCAGCCCGAGTGGGCCGAGCGCCTCGCCGGTGACCTGGTCAAGCGGACCTGGTCGGAGCCGCACTGGAGCAAGAAGCTGGCCGCGGTGATGGCCTACGAGCGCGCGACGCTGTACGGCGTACCGCTGGTGGCCGACCGGCTGGTCAACTACGGCAGGGTCGACCCGGCGCTCGCGCGCGAGCTGTTCATCCGCCACGCGCTGGTGCACGGGGAGTGGCACAGCCGGCACCGGTTCCTCACCGAGAACCAGCGGTTGCTCGAGCAGGCCGAGGAGCTCGAGCATCGCGCCCGGCGCCGCGACCTCGTGGTCGACGAGCACACCCTCTTCGACTTCTACGACGCCCGGGTGGGCGCCGAGGTGGTCAGCGGCGCCCACTTCGACCAGTGGTGGAAGCAGGCGCGGCGCGCCCAGCCGGACCTGCTGACCTTCGACCCGGCGATGCTCACCCACGACACGGTGGAGGAGGTGCGCGCCGAGGACTACCCCGAGGAGTGGCGCACCGACATCGGGGCGGGCCTCACTTTCCCGATCAGCTACCACTTCGAGCCCGGCACCGACGACGACGGCCTCACCATCGAGGTGCCGGTCGCGATGCTCAACCGGGTCTCGGCCGCGGACTTCTCCTGGAACGTCCCCGGGCTGCGCGAGGAGCTGGTCATCGCGCTGATCCGCAGCCTGCCGAAGAACCTGCGGGTCAACCTGGTCCCCGCCCCGAACCGGGCACGGGAGTTCCTCGCCGACGTGCCGGCGGGGGAGGAGCCGCTGCTGGACGCCCTCGAGCGCTGGTGCCGCGCGCGCACCGGGCTGGTCGTCCCGCGCGAGGCCTGGGACTGGGACAAGGTCCCCGAGCACCTGCGCCCGACGTACCGCGTGGTGGACGACCAGGGCCAGGAGCGCGGGCGGGGCAAGGACCTCGAGGCGCTCAAGGCGCCGCTGCGCGGCTCCTTCCAGCAGGCGATCGCCGAGGTCGCCAGCGAGAGCGGCCTGAGCCGCACCGGGGAGACCACCTGGGCCTTCGGCACCATCGAGCGCTCCTTCGAGCAGAAGCGCGCCGGGCACGAGGTGCAGGCCTACCCCGCGCTGGTCGACGAGGGTCGCACCGTCGGGCTCCAGGTCTACGGCTCCGCCGAGGAGCAGGAGGCCCGGCACCGCCTCGGCGTACGCCGTCTGCTGCTGCTCGACCTCGACAAGCTCGACGGGCGCGGGGGACCGGTCAAGCGGGTGCTGGACGGGCTTGGCAACGCCGAGAAGCTCGGGCTGGCCGGGTCGCCGTACGCCTCGGTCACGGACCTGCTGGAGGACTGCCGGGCAGCGATCCTCGGCGCCGCGGTCGACGCCCGGCCGCCGGTGTGGAGCGAGCAGGAGTACGCCGCCCTGCGCACCGAGGCCGGACGCGACCTGGAGGCGCACCTGCGCGGGATGCTCACTGACGTGCTGCGGGTCCTGGACGCCTGGCGCCAGGCCGAGAAGGCGCTGAGCGGCCGCGCGGAGATGGCGCAGCTGCCGGCGCTCTCGGACATGAAGGCGCAGCTCGCCCGGCTGGTGCACCGCGGGTTCATCGGGGAGGCCGGGCCGGCCCAGCTGCGTCGCTACCCGGTCTACCTCGCCGCGCTCAGCCAGCGCCGCGCCCGCCTCGACGAGGGAGTCGCTGCGATCAACAAGGACCGCCAGCTGATGGACCGCATCGGCGAGCTCCAGGCCTCGTGGCTGCACCAGGTGGCGGCGCTGCCCGAGGGCCGCCCGCCGGGGGAGTCGCTGCGCCAGGTGCGCTGGATGCTGGAGGAGTACCGGGTCTCGCTGTGGGCCCAGCAGCTCGGCACGCCGTACCCGGTCAGCGACCAGCGGATCCGCAAGGCGCTGGGGCGCGCGGGCTCCTGAGCCGCGCACGACCGGCTCCCGTGGGCGGATCGGGTGCGTCGTAGGCTCGTCGGGTGAGCTCGCGCCCCCACCACCGACCGATGCTGCCCGGCGACGACGTGATCGCCGAGGCCATCGGAGGCGCGGACCCCGCGGTGGTCCGCGAGGCGGCCGACCAGGCCGCCCGGCTGCTGGTGCGCGGGGCGCGTGAGAGCGGGGACGCGGAGATCGCCGAGCGGCTCCTGCACCTGGCCGACACGGAGGGCATCGAGACGATCGCCGAGGTCTGGGCCGGCTCCGCCGCGGACACGGTCGCCGGCTGCCTGTGGCGGCTGTACCTGTTGCGCTCGTGGGTGCATGCAGAGCCGGTCGCGGTGGCCACGGAGTTCGAGGCCGGCCGCGCCGACGCCCAGGTCGCGCGGGTGGTCGCCGGCGTCGCCGACCCGCCCGGCCCCGAGCAGCTGAAGGCGATGATCGACGCGGTGCTGCGCGGCATCGCCACCGGCGACTTCGCCGACGTGCTGTTCCGTGCCGCCGCCTTCGCCCACGTGATCGCCACCGGCCGGGCCGCGCGCGGCGTGACCGGCGAGCCGGTGCAGCGGATGCGCGCGCTGGCCGAGCAGCTCGAGGCCGCGGGGCACGTCGAGCTGGCGCACCGCCTGTCCTGAGCGCGGGTCGGAGGTCGCGGAGTGTCGCGAACGACTCATCGCCTTGGCAGCGACCCGGCGACCGTTAGAATGGACAACGAACACGTCGGACCGCGGCAGCCCCGGGTCCCAAAATTAGCCGCTACGAGCGGCCACGCGCCGTGAGGCGCTCCCGGTCCGGCGTGTTCATCTCTTTCGGCCTCGCCTCACTAGTCTCGGGCCATGGCTCTTCCCCGCATGCCGCGCCGCCTGCTCCAGCGGGCCGGACGCGGCCTCGTCCGGACCCTCACCCCGCCGTCGCGGGGGACCGCCGGCCCCCGGCAGCGCGCGCCGCGCGCCCCACGAGCACAGCGCGGACGGGACCGGATCGGCTACGACCCGCGCCCCGACGGCCGCCCGGACCCCGGTGAGATCGTGTGGGGCTGGGTCCCCTACGAGGAGGACGCCAGCCGCGGCAAGGACCGGCCGGTGCTCGTGATCGGGCGCCGCGGGGACCAGCTGCTCGGCCTGATGCTCACCAGCAAGGACCACGACCGCGACGCCGCCGAGGAGGCCCGCCGCGGGCGGCACTGGATGGACGTCGGCACCGGCGCCTGGGACGGCCGGGGGCGGCCCAGCGAGGTGCGCCTGGACCGACTCCTGGTGCTGGAGGAGTCGGCGGTACGCCGCGAGGGCGCGGCCCTGGACCGGAGCAGGTTCGACGCGGTGCTGGCCGCCGCCCGGCCGCACCTGTCCTGAGTGGTACTGGCCTGAGCGGCACCTGAGCGGTACCTGACCGGGGTCAGCCGACGCGGGCGGCGAGGCGGCGTACGGCGCCACGGGCCGGGTTGGCCCGGGGGCCCGCGAAGCCGCCGGCCCGGGCCTCGACGTGCACGACCGTGATCGTCGCGCCGCGGCGCAGGAAGGCCAGGCCCTCCAGGCGACGGGCCGCACGCGCACGCGGTCCGTACGTCGCCCGGTAGGCGCGCGCGGTGCCGGCCGGGACCTCGATGGTCCGCAGGGCGGCGACGCGCTGGTGCGGCTCGGAGATCTGCTCGGCGCAGTCGCGCCACCACGACTCCAGCACCTTCAGCGCCCGGGTCGCCGAGCGGGTGTCGGCGAACTCGGCCACGACCTGCACGGCGCCGGCGGGCCGCCGGGCCTCGCCGTGACTGTTGGCGAAGGTGCGGCGCAGGGTGCTCACGGCGCCGATGTCGGTGAGGCTGGCGCGCTGGCACACCCCGACCGGGTCGGTGTCCTGCGGCGTGGTCGCCGTCGTCACCCAGCCGTTGCCGTCGGCGAGCACCGGCAGCTCGGCCGGGTCGAGCAGCAGCGCGCGGCCACCGCCCGCGGCCCGGCGGCTCAGCGGGGTCTGGGGGCTCAGGGTGCCGGGGGTGGTCCCGGGGGTGGTCTCAGCGCTGGTCTCCGGGCTGGTCTCCGGGCTCGGCTCGGCAGTTGTCTCGGGGCTGGTCTCGGGCGAGGGGTCCGGCGTGGCGGCTGGGGAGGTCCGCGGGGTCGAAGGGAGCGCCGCCTCCGGGGAGGTGTCCTCGGCGCCGCAGCCGGCGAGCAGGAGGAGGGCGAGGGAGGAGGCAGCGAGGACGCGGAGCACGTCGAGAATCGTAGGGAGCCACGGGCCGAAGACGGCGCTCCGACATGCGCGCGAGGGGCGCGGGTCGAGTCGGTAGGCTGTCAGGGCTCCGGGCGGTCCGCCCGGTGGGGTCGAGCAGAACGGTGGAGACGTGAGCAGCAGGCAGGTCCGAGGGGTACGACGCATGACCTGCTGGACCGCGGCACTCGCGCTCACCCTGGGGCTGGCCGCGTGCTCGACCGACGAGGACCCCGAGCCCACGTCCCCGCGCACCACCTCGGCCGCGCCGTCGCAGCCCCGCGAGGTCGAGCTGACCTTCGGCGTGTGGGGCAGCGACGACGAGATCGCGGCGTACGAGTCGACCGTGGCGCAGTTCAACGCCATCTCCGAGGAGAGCAACGTCCGGATCGTGGCGTTCCCGAACCGCGAGGCGCTGGTCAAGGCGCTGCGCACCGGCGCCCGCGAGACGCCCGACGTCTACATGCTCGACCGCCAGGACCTGGTCTGGGCCCACGACGACGACCTCAACATCCCGATCGGGGAGCTCCTCGACGAGCGCGGCGTGGAGTTCGGCGACCGCTACTCCCGCTCCGCGCTCGAGGCCTTCGGGCTCGACCGCGAGCTGCAGTGCATGCCCTACGGCATCTCGCCCACGGTCATGTACTACAACACCGACCTCGTCGACTTCGACCGGATGGCCGAGCTCGGCCTCGACGTCCCGTCGGCCGCCCGCACCAAGTGGACCTTCGCGCAGTTCGAGGAGGCCGCGAACTTCGCCTCCCGCAAGCGCCGGGGGACCAAGGGCGTGCACGTCCCGCCGACCCTCCTGGGCCTCGCGCCGTTCGTGTACTCCGGCGGCCCGCTGTTCGACGACGAGACCGACCCGACCTCGCTCGCCCTGAACGACGACGACTCGCGCGAGGCGCTGGCCGAGTCCCTGCGGGTGCTGCGTGACCCGACGCTGACGCTGTCCGACGCCCAGCTGGCCCGCCGTACGGCGCTGGACTGGTTCAAGGCCGGCAAGGTCGCGATGATCCCCGGCGACCGCTCGCTCGTGCCCGAGCTGCGCCGCGTGCGGGGGCTGGACTTCGACGTCATCCCGATGCCGGTCCTGGAGTCCCCGGCGACCGTCGGCGACATCACCGGGCTCTGCGTCTCCACCACCGCCCGCAGCGTGCCCGAGGCCGCCGACTTCGTGGTGCACGCGCTGTCCACCGAGTCGGTGCGCGAGGTGACGCGTGCGGGCTACCTGGCACCCGCCAACCAGGAGGTCGCGCTCAGCGAGGACTTCCTGCAGCCCGGCCGCCAGCCCGAGCACGCCGGCGCGTTCAACACCAGCGTGCGGGCCCTGCAGATCCCGCCGCTGCTCGACGTGTGGGGCGAGCTCGAGGCCGCGGTGAACCCGATCCTGCGCGAGCTCTTCACCGTCCCGGTCGTCGATGACATCGGCGACTACACCGAGCGCATCGACGAGGCCTCCCGCGCCGTCCTGGACCCCGAGTCGGTCGAGGAGTCGCCCACGGAGGAGCCCTCGGGTTCACCGACGGAGTAGTTTCTCCGCTTCGTTGGTCGGTGGCGGGGGTGTGGGTGAACCTTGTCGATGCCCCGCTGGCCGGCCGCCGCCGTTGGTCGAGCTTGTCGAGACTGGCCCCGCGTAGTCAGCGGGTGTCCTGCCCGGGACTTGTCCGTTTCCGGCTGCCGGCCCGGCCTGGGTTGGAGTGGCTGGCCTGGTCAGGAGCTTGACCGACCGGTGTAAGCGCACCGGTCGTGTCTCATCACAGTCCTTGGTGATCAGCACCGCTGCGCCTGGCGGTCCCCGCCGACGCGCGGGGTGTCCAGCCGGGGCTGGGACGGGGCCTTACGCGCGACGCGGACCGCGTCGAGGGGGACTTCGCGCCGCTGCGGCGCTCCGCACGCACCGGCCGGTTCGCCGCCCAGAAGCTGCCCGCGATGGTGCGCACCGCGGCCGGGTCCACTCCGAGGCCGCGTTCGCGATGCTCGCCGGCGCCGCCCGTCACGGCGAACAGCGGACAAACCACGAAAGTCCCCGCCCCGCACCCCTTGACCAGACAGAGGAGCGTCCCCGGCTGGTGAGGGTCTCGACGGCCTCGCTGGCGCGCGCTGCTCGACCAACGGTGGTCGACCTCCGTCGGACGCCTGGCCGAGATCGCGGTGGACAACCCCTTATTCTCGAACATGCGTTCGAGTAGAATGAGGCATGGCCTCCCCCGAACTCCCCGAGTGCGACACCCCAGCCGCCGTGCTGGCGTTCGCGCAGCGCCGCCGGGCTGCGGCCCAGCGGGCGGAGATCGACGTCGTGGAAGCGGCTCTGGTGTGGGCGTCGATGCACCCGGAGGAGTCGGTCTCTGAGGTTTCGACAGGGTCAACCAACGGGTTGGTGTTCGGGGAGGGCGCGGTGCCCCTGGCGGGTGAGGGTGCGCCGCTGGTGGCGGAGTTCGCGCCGATGGAGTTCGGCGCCGCGCTGGGTCTGTCGACCGACTCCGCCCGAGCGCTGGTCGGGGACGCGCTGGAGCTGGCGCATCGGTTGAAGCGGACCTGGAAGCTGGTCCGCGCCGGCAAGGTGCCGCTGTGGAAGGCGCGGCGGCTCGCACAGCTGACCACCACCCTGCCGCTCGATGGGGCGGACTTCGTGGACCGCCAGCTCGCCGCCGTCGTCGGGAAGATCAGCTGGGCCGGGATCGAGCGGCTCGTCGATCAGGCCCGCGTGATGTTCGACCCCGAGGGCGCGGAGAAGCAGCGCCTTGCCGCTGCGGACGCGCGTCGCTTCGACGTCCACACCCGCGAGGCCACCCACGACGGCACCGTCCACGTCGAGGGGGTGCTCGACCTCGCCGACGCACTCGACCTCGACGCCGCGATCCGGCACGGCGCCGAGGAACTGGCGGCTCTCGGGTCGACGGAGGCGTTGGACGTGCGTCGCTCGATCGCGGCCGGTGAGCTGGCCCGACGGCAACTCGCCCTCGACCTGCGGGCCGAAGCCGGTGATGGTGCTGCCTCGGTCGTGAAGCCGCGCCAGGTCGTGTCATCCACGTCCACCTCTCCCACGCCGCGATCAGCCGTGATGAGGCCGGCATCGCCCACGTCGAGGAGACCCGGTCGATCGTGTCCACCGAGCAGGTCCGCCAGTGGTGCAGCGGCGACGCCCAGGTGGTCGTCAGGCCGGTGATCGACCTCGAGGCCCACCACCCCACCGCCGCCTACGCAGTGCCTGACCGGCTCGTCGAGCAGACCCGTCTCACCCAGCCGGTGTGCGCGTTCCCGTGGTGCGAACGACCGGCCCGGCGCTGCGACACCGACCACGTCACCGCCCACGGTGACGGTGGCCCGACGTGCTCGTGCAATCTCGCGCCGCTCTGCCGGCGACATCACCGAGCGAAGACCCACACCGCGTGGACCTACGACACCACCGATGCCTCGACGTACCTCTGGCGATCGCCCCACGGGCTGCACCTGGTCAAGGACCACGGCGAGACCCGGCTCGTCACCGCACACCCACCGGACGAGTAGATCGACCGCCCCGGCCCCGTCGACAGCCCGCCGGCGGGGCCATACCCCTGCCCGGTCCGGCTACCCCGGACTTGGGATGCTCCGCTGTCTGTCGAGGGTGTGAGGCGGAGCCTCCCGAGGCGTCGGTAGAGGTAGCCGGCGATGGGGCGCTCGAGGCAGCGGCATGGCCGGGACGGATCCGCCAGGCGGCCGCGGCGCGTACCCGTCGAGGGCAGTTTGGCCGGCGAGCCGGTCTCGGATCTGCTGCGGAGCAGAGCAGCGATGGACAGCTGACGTCGGGCTTTCCCAGCGGCCTGGACCTATGACAGGACCGACGGACGCCCGCTCGACCAACCTGGCGCCGAGTCAGGCGCCGACTCAGGCGTCGGGCTCTGCGGGCTCCGGGCTCGGCTGGGGGTCGGGCTCGGTGTCGGCGCGCAGGATCGCGTCGGTGATCACCGGGCCGGTGAGGTCGGCCTGCCACTGGCGGGCGCCGAGATCGAGGAGGGCCTGGGCGACCTGCGAGGCGAGCTCGGCCGGCTCGCGGGACGCGGGCGGCGTCCACAGGGTGCGGCGCAGGTAGTCGGGGGTGAGCAGGTTCTCGACCGGCATCTGGTGGGTCTCGGCGAGCGTGGCCATCTCCTCGCGCGCGATCGCCAGGCGGCGGGCGGCCACCGGGTCGCGGTCGGCCCAGGCGCGGGGCGTGGGCGGGCCGTCGCCGCGCGGGGCACGGGGCGGGAGCTCGCTCTCGGGCAGGGCGGCGGCCTCGCGGATCGCGGCGATCCAGCGCACGGAGTAGCGCTCGGCGCCACGGCCGTGGAAGCCCTTGGTCTCGAGCAGGGCCGCCCGCTCGGTCGGCATCGCCTGGGCTGCGGCGACGAGGGCGGCGTCGGGGATGATCCGGCCGGGCGTCACGTCGCGCTGCCGGGCGATCTCGTCGCGGGTCTCCCACAGCAACTTGGCGGCGGCGAGCGCGCGGCGCCCGCGCACGCGGTGCAGTCCGGAGACACGGCGCCAGGCGTCGGCGCGGGGAGTCTGCTCGAAGCTGAGCAACGCCTCGAACTCCTGGCGTGCCCACTCGGCCTTGCCGCTCTCCTCGAGCTCGGCGGCCAGCGCGTCGCGCAGCTCGACGAGGACCTCGACGTCGAGGGCGGCGTACTCCAGCCAGGGGCGGGGGAGCGGCCGGGTGGACCAGTCGACGGCCGAGTGCTCCTTCTTCAGCCGCCGGCCGAGCACCGTCTCCACCAGGGTGGCGAGGCCGACGCGCGGGTGGCCGAGCAGGCGACCGGCCAGCTCGGTGTCGAAGAGGGCGGCGGGGCGCAGGCCGATCTCGGCGAGGCAGGGCAGGTCCTGGGTGGCGGCGTGCAGGATCCACTCGGGACCGTCGAGCACCTCCGCGAGCGGGGCCAGGGTGGACAGTGCGATCGGGTCGACCAGTGCGGTGCCGGAGCCCTCGCGGCGCAGCTGCAGGAGGTAGGCGCGGCCGGAGTAGCGGTACCCGGAGGCCCGCTCGGCGTCGATCGCGATCGGGCCGGAGCCCTCGCGCAGCCGGGCGACGTAGTCCAGGAGTGCGGCGTCGGTCTCGATGACCGGGGGGAGCCCGTCGCGCAGGGTGAGCATCGGCGCGGGGGGCGTCTCGTCGGCCGGCTCGGCTGCCGGCGCGTCGGTCGCGGGCGTCTCCGGCTCGGGGGTCTCGTCGACGGGGGTGGTGTCGGGGGTGGTGTCGGGGGTCGGCATCAGTGCGCTGCGCCCCGCTGGCCCCGTCGGCTCGGCATGGCGGTGACACCCTCGGGCACCGGCGGCAGGCCGACGGCGGTGCACATCAGCTCACCCCACGCCTCGACGTGCGGTGCCAGGTCGGGGCCTTGGCTGGGACCGACGGGCCCGACGCCGAGCGGCGTCCAGGAGGCGCGGACCTCGACCTGGGCGGTGCCGTCCTCGTCGGCCATCGAGCCGAAGCTCGCGGTCGTGACGACGGTGACGGTCCCGGAGATGGCGGCGTACGTCGCGCCGTGAGCGTCCAGGGCCTCGGTCAGCCAGGACCAGCCGACGGCGGCGAGCATCTGGTCGGTGCTCAGGTCGTTGTCGATCTCGGCGCGGGCGTAGGCGACGCAGCGGAAGGTGCCCTCCCAGGCGTCGTTGCCGGCGGGGTCGTGCAGCAGGATCAGCCGGCCGCTGCCGAGGTCGACGTCGTCGACGGTGACGTCGGCAGAGAGGGCGGAGGCGTAGGGGGCGATCCGCTGGGGCGCGGGCATCTCCTCGCAGAGGATCTCCGGGCGCAGCCGCGCACGGCGCATGCTGGCCACGGCCTCCCGGAACTCGAGGGGACTGGGCGCACCCGGGCCAGGGTGCGTCTCCTGACGCGCGACCATGGGGCCAGCGTAGGTCCGCGACCCTCGAACCGATGTGCGAACACGCCGGGCGGGTGCGACCCTTGTGGCGTGAGCCAGCGTCCCGCCCCCGCCTCCGTCCCCGCCGACTCCGCCGCCGCGAGCACTCCGGCAGCGGCTCCGCAGCTCGCCGACAGCGCCTTCCTCAAGGCCGCGCGCGGCGAGGAGGTGCCGCACACGCCGGTGTGGTTCATGCGCCAGGCGGGCCGCTCGCTGCCCGAGTACCTGCGGGTGCGTGAGGGCGTCGGCATGCTCGAGTCCTGCATGGACCCCGAGCTGGTCGTGGAGATCACCCTCCAGCCGGTCCGGCGGTACGGCGTGGACGCCGCGATCTTCTTCTCCGACATCGTGCTCCCGCTCAAGGCCGTCGGCGTCGACCTCGACATCGTGCCCGGCGTCGGGCCGGTCGTGGCCAACCCGGTGCGGACCATGGCCGACGTGGAGGCGATCTCGGACCTGACCCCCGAGCACGTCCCCTTCATCACCCAGGCCGTGCGCGGTCTCGTGGGCGAGCTGGGCGCCACCCCGCTGATCGGGTTCGCGGGCGCGCCGTTCACGGTGGCCTCCTACCTCGTCGAGGGCGGTCCCTCCAAGGAGCACGCCCGCACCAAGGCGATGATGTTCGGCGCCCCCGACGTCTGGGACGCGCTGATGCGCAAGATCTCCGGCATCGCCGCGGCGTACCTGCGCGTGCAGGTCGAGGCCGGCGCCTCCGCCGTCCAGCTCTTCGACTCCTGGGCCGGCGCGCTCACCCCGGCCGACTACCGCGAGCACGTGATGCCGCACTCGACCCGGGTGCTGGCCGCGGCCGGCGAGCTCGGGGTGCCGCGCATCCACTTCGGCGTGGGCACCGCCAACCTGCTCGACCTGATGGGCGAGGCCGGAGCCGACGTCGTCGGCGTCGACTGGCGCACGCCGCTGGAGCGGGCGATCCCGCTCGTCGGCGACCGCGGCGTCCAGGGCAACCTCGACCCGACGCTGGTCTTCGCCCCCACCGACGTGATGACCGCCCGCGCCGCGCAGGTCATCGAGGCGGGCCGGGCCGCGCGCGGCCACATCTTCAACCTCGGCCACGGCGTGATCCCCTCCACCGACCCCGACCAGCTGGCCCGGCTGACCGAGTTCGTGCAGTCCTACGACCTGAGCAGGTAGTCCTCGTTCGGGGACCGGCGCGCGGCCTGGGCGAGGAACGCCTCGTGCAGGTCGCGCACGGCCCGCGGCACGTGCCCGCCCGCCCGCTGCTGCACCACCAGGGTCACGCCGGTGTGGTCCCCGGCGATCGGCCGGGTGGTGATCAGCCCGGCGCGCTCCATCGGGTCGCCGACCACGCTGTAGTCCGGCAGCAGCGTCACGCCGAGGCCGTCGGCCACCATCACCTTGCCCATCTCGGCGCCGTCGGTGCTGTGGCACGACGCCGGCAGGTCGGTCCCGAAGAGCCGGTGGGCGAAGCGGTGCATCAGGTAGCCCGCGCGCATCGTGATCACCTGCTCGCCGCGCAGCTGCTCCGCCGTCACCTCGTCGTACGACGTGAGCGGGTGGCCGGCGGGCAGGACGGCGACCGGGCGGCCGTGCAGCAGATCGGTGCTGAGCAGGTCCGGCGCGACGTCGTCCCCGGAGAGCAGGTTGACCAGGCCGAGGTCGAGCGACCCCTCGACCAGCGCGACGTGGATGTCGGCCTGCTGCATGGTCAGGATCTCCACGTGCGAGCCCGGGTGGGTGTCGTGGAAGCGGCGTACCGCGGGCAGCAGCACCGTGGAGGTCGCGGCGTTGACGGTGCCGAGGCGGATCGCCCGCGCGCTCGCCGTCTGGTCCCCGGCGGCGGTGCGCAGCCGGCTGACCGCCTCGAGCACCTCGACCATGGGGTGCAGCAGGTCGCGGCCCTGTCGGCTGATCCGGGCGCCGGAGCGGCGGCGGTCCAGCAGGGTCACGCCGAGCTCGCGCTCGAGCTTGCTCACCGCCTCGCTGAGCGCCGGCTGGGAGATGTGCAGGCGCTCGCTGGCCTTGCGCAGCGAGCCGTACTGGGTGACTGCTGCGATGTACTCGAGCTGCTCGATGCGCAACGGGAGGTCCTGTCCTTGTCTATTAAGTCAGTCAAGATAAGGCATCGTAGCGCGTGGAAGGGGTGCGCGGGGGGAGGTGGAAGGCGCTGCCTGTCACCGGTTCGCCCGAATCTGGGACGGGTGCATGGCCCCCGCCTTGCAACTGCTTAATATCTACTGGTTTAGTGGACAAAGGTGATCCTGTCGTCGACCCCGAGCTCGCACGAGGCACCACCCACGCATCCCGCCGCTGAAAGGCAGACGATGAGCACGCTGAAGTTCCACTGGTTCCTCCCCACCAACGGCGGAGACGGCCGCGCCATCGTCGGCGGCGGCCACGGCGTCGCCGCGACCGCCGCCGGCCGGCCGGCGAGCATCCCCTACCTGGGACAGATCGCGCGCAGCGCCGAGCAGCTCGGCTTCGAGGCCGCGCTGACCCCGACCGGCGCCTGGTGCGAGGACGCCTGGGTGACCACCGCGATGATCAGCAGCCTCTCCGAGCGGCTGAAGTTCCTCGTCGCCTTCCGTCCCGGCCTCATCGCGCCGTTCCTGGCCGCGCAGATGGCCGGCTCCTTCCAGAACCTCTCCGGCGGCCGGCTGCTGCTCAACGTCGTCGTCGGCGGCGAGGACCATGAGCAGCGGATGTTCGGCGACTTCTCCACCAAGGACGAGCGCTACGAGTCCGCCGGGGAGTTCCTGCACATCGTCAAGGCGCTGTGGGCGGGGGAGAAGGTCACCTTCGAGGGCAAGCACCACCGCGTCGAGGACGCCGTGCTCACCCAGATCCCCGGCCCGGTGCCGAAGGTCTACTTCGGCGGCTCCTCGCCGGCGGCCGGCACCGTCGCAGCCAAGTACGCCGACGTCTACCTGACCTGGGGCGAGCCGCCGGCCGCGGTCGCGGAGAAGATCGCCTGGATCCGCGAGCTCGCCGCCGCGGAGGGCCGCGAGGTCAGGTTCGGCATCCGCCTGCACACCATCGCCCGCGACACCTCCGAGGCGGCCTGGGCCGAGGCGGACCGGATGCTCTCCGGGATCTCCGAGGACGAGATCGCCCGCATCCAGGCCGGGCTCGCGCGCAGCGGCTCGGTCGGACAGCGCCGCATGCTCGAGCTCAACAAGGGCAGCAAGGACGGCCTCGAGGTCTTCCCGAACCTCTGGGCCGGCGTCGGCCTGGTGCGCGGCGGCGCCGGCACCGCGATGGTCGGCAGCCACAGCGAGATCGCCGACCTGGTCGAGAAGTACGCCGAGGTCGGCATCGAGGAGTTCGTCCTCTCCGGCTACCCGCACCTGGAGGAGTCCTACTGGTTCGGCGAGGGCGTCCTGCCCGAGCTGGCCCGGCGCGGCCTCTGGGAGCACCCCGCCCCGCCGGTCGCGGGCCCCGCGTCGGTGCCGTTCGGCGGCGCCGCGGCCGCGTCGTGAGCGCGCGCGTCGCCGTCGTCGTCGGCAACCCCCGACCCGGCAGCCGCACCCTGGCGGCGGCGACCCACGTGGCGCGCGAGCTCAGCGGCGCCGAGCCGGACCTGGTCGTCGACCTCGGCGCCGTCGGTCCGGGCCTGCTCGACTGGGCCGACCCGGAGGTCGGCTCGCTGGTGCGACAGGTGGGCGCCGCGGAGCTGGTCGTGGTCGCGAGCCCGACGTACAAGGCGACGTACACGGGGCTGCTCAAGCTGTTCCTCGACCGCTTCGCCGCGAGCGGGGAGGGGAGCCTGCAGGGCGTCGCCGTACCGTTGATGCTCGGCGCAGGTCCGGCCCACGCGCTCGCCCCCGAGCTCACCCTGCGCCCGGTGCTCAGCGAGATCGGTGCCGTCGTGCCCGTGCGCGGCCTCTACGTCCTCGACTCGCGCCACGACGACCCCACGGCGTACGCCGACTGGCTGGCCGAGTCCCGCCCGCGCGTCCGCGCCCACCTCACCTCAGGAGCACCCGCATGAGCGTCACCCCGCTGAGCACCAACCAGGACCTCGACCCCCAGCGGCTGCGCGAGGCGTTCGGGATCTTCCCCAGCGGCGTCGTGGCCGTGGCCGCGGAGGTCGACGGGCGGCTCGTCGGGCTCGCCGCGAGCTCGTTCACCTCCGTGAGCCTGGAGCCGCCGCTGGTGTCGTTCTCGATCGCGAACACCTCCATGACCTGGCCGGATCTGCGCCGCGCCGGCCACCTGGGCGTGACGGTGCTCGCCGACCACCACGGCTCGGTCTGCCGCCAGCTGGCCGGTCCGGTCGAGGAGCGCTTCGCCGGGGTCGCGGCCACCGTCACCGAGGAGGGCGCCGCCACCCTCGACGAGGGTCTGGTGCGCTACGACACCTCGATCTACCGCGAGGTCGAGGCGGGGGACCACACGATCGTGCTGCTCCAGGTGCACGCCGTGGAACGCCTCGGTGAGACCGGCGACGGCTCGCCGCTGGTCTTCCACCGCAGCGGGTTCGGCCGCCTCGAGGCCTCCGCCTGACCCACCCGGCCCCGCCCGCCGCAGGTGGGGCCGGGGCATAGCCTGAGGCCGTGCCTTCCCCGACCCGAGTCGCCGTCGTCGGTGCCGGCCTGGCCGGTCTCACCGCAGCCCACGACCTCAGCGCCCGCGGGTGCGAGGTGGTGGTCCTGGAGTCCGCCGACCGCGTCGGCGGCAAGATCCGGCGCACCGACGTCGCCGGGGTCACCGTCGACGTCGGCGCCGAGGCGATGCTGCACCGCCGCCCCGAGGGCTTCGAGCTGGCCCGCTCCCTCGACCTCGAGGTCGAGCACCCCGCCGTCGTGTCCTCGCGGATCTGGACCCGTGGCGCGCTGCGGCAGCTGCCGCGCTCGCTGATGGGCGTGCCGCTCGACCTCGACCAGCTGGCCGCCTCCGGCGTGCTGAGCCCCGAGGGGCTGGCCCGGGTCCGCCGCGAGCCGACGCTGCCGCCCGAGGTCCTCGACGAGGACGTCACCGTCGGCGACCTGGTCGCGCGCCGCCTCGGCGACGAGGTCGTGGACCGGCTCGTCGAGCCGCTGCTCGGCGGCGTGTACGCCGGCCACGCGCGGCTGATCTCCGCCCGGGCGGCGGTCCCGCAGCTGGTCTCCCTGGCCCAGCGCGGCTCCCTGCTCGAGCTCGGCGCCGCGCTGCCCAGCGACCGGGACACCCCGGTCTTCGCCGGGCTGCCCGGCGGCATGGGCCGGCTGCCCGAGACGCTCGCCGCGTCGCTCGACGTACGGCTGTCCACGACGGTGCGGGCGCTGGAGCGTACCGAGGACGGCCTGCGGCTGGTGACCGGGCCGACGACCGCACCGGTGGCGCTCGACGTGGACGCGGTGGTGCTCGCGACGCCCGCCGCGCCGACCGCGCGGCTGCTCGCCGACCTGGCCCCGACGGCCGCCGCCGACCTCGCCGGCATCGAGTACGCCTCGATGGCCGTGGTCAGCCTGGCCTTCCGCGCCGCCGACGCCGCCGCGCTCGAGGCCACCGGGTCCTCGGGATTCCTGGTGCCGCCCGTGGACGGGCGGCGGATCAAGGCCTCGACGTTCTCCTTCGCCAAGTGGGGCTGGGTGCGCCGCGCCGGCGCCGCCGCCGAGGAGCCGCTGGTCCACCTGCGCACCTCGCTGGGCCGTCACCGCGAGGAGGCCGCGCTCCAGGCGAGCGACGAGGAGCTCATCGCCTGGTCGCTGGCCGACCTGGCCGAGGCGACCGGCTTCGCCGCCACCCCCGTCGACGCGCACGTGCAGCGGTGGGGCGGCGGCCTGCCGCAGTACGCGCTGGGCCACGTCGAGCGCGTCGCCCGGATCCGCGCTGCGGTCGAGCGGGTGCCCGGGCTGGCGGTCTGCGGAGCGGCGTACGACGGGGTGGGCATCCCGGCCGTGATCGCCTCCGCACGCACCGCGGTCGCGCGGCTGGTGCCGCCCGGGGTGCCGGCGGAGTCGTCGGCGGAGTCCGCCGCGGGCTGACCGGGGCCGGGCGAGGCGCGCTGGGCGCGTTGGTGACAATGGGGGCATGAGCGAGACCAAGTCCAACGCCGCCCGCGTCCGCGAGATCAACGACTCCATCCGCTACACGATGTGGTCGGTCTTCCGGCTGCGCGACGTGCTGGGCGAGGATGCCGACCGGGCCGGGGAGGCGGCCGAGGTCGAGAAGCTCTTCGCCGACCTCGCCGAGGCCGACGTGGTCGTGCGCGGCACCTACGACGTGTCCGGCCTGCGCGCGGATGCCGACGTCATGGTGTGGACCCACGCGACGACGTCGGAGGAGCTCCAGGCGGCCTACCACCGCTTCCGCCGCACCCGCTTCGGGCGCCGCCTCGAGCCGGTGTGGTCGCAGATGGCGCTGCACCGCCCGGCGGAGTTCAACAAGAGCCACGTCCCGGCGTTCCTCAACAACGAGGAGCCCAAGGCGCACGTGTGCGTCTACCCGTTCGTGCGCTCCTACGAGTGGTACCTGCTGCCCGACGAGGAGCGTCGCCGCATGCTCGCCGAGCACGGCAAGATGGCCCGCGACTACGCCGACGTGCGTGCCAACACCGTGGCGTCGTTCGCGCTGGGCGACTACGAGTGGATGCTCGCCTTCGAGGCCGACGAGCTCTACCGGATCGTGGACCTGATGCGTCACCTGCGCGGCTCCGACGCCCGCCGCCACGTGCGCGAGGAGGTGCCGTTCTACACCGGCTCCCTGGCCCCCGTCGGCGACCTGGTCGCGCGCCTGCCCTGACGGCCGACCTGACGCCGGCCCTGGCGCCTGCGTGACCGGCCGGCGTCAGGGCCGCTCGGCCGCCACCGGGTGGTTGGCCACCAGCCGGCGTTGCGGGTCGAACGTGTCGCGCACCCCGGTGAGCCGCTCCCGGGCCGCGGCGTCGAACATCGTGGCGGGGTCCGAGCGGGCCTCGGTGAACGTCGGGATCCGGGTGGGCAGCGTCCACGGCGCCATCGCGCGTATGACGTCCGCCGCGGCGGCCCGGCCGGCGGCGGCCGCCTCGGCGTCGGGTGCCATCGCGAGGCAGAGCAGCGCGTAGTCGCCGGGCACCG
Source organism: Nocardioides ochotonae (assembly GCF_011420305.2). Taxonomy (NCBI): domain Bacteria; kingdom Bacillati; phylum Actinomycetota; class Actinomycetes; order Propionibacteriales; family Nocardioidaceae; genus Nocardioides; species Nocardioides ochotonae. The sequence goes on from NZ_CP061769.1 coordinate 704,083, forward strand.
CCGACAGCGCGCCGCCGGCCGCGTGCGGGCGGGCGAGCGCGCCGCCGAGGTGGCGCAGCTCGGCGATGGTGACCCCGGAGCGCGTACCGGGCCCGAGCACGCCGAGGAACGCCGCGACCGCGTCGTCCTCCAGCGGCCCCAGCATCGCGTGGTCGCCGATGCCCGGTACCGGCTCGGGCGGGTCCATGTGGACGTCGAGCACCCCCAGCGCCGGGATCCGGGCGAAGGTGTCGAGCTCGGGCTCGAGCGCGCGCAGCGGCTCCAGCAGCCCGGTGGCCTCGTCGTCGTCCTCCAGCGTGACGCCGTCGACGACCACCAGGTCGCGCCCGCTCAGGAAGGGCGGGAGCTCGGGCGCGGGCGGGAAGGCCATGATGCGCAACGAGCTCGTCACGGACTCCGGGAGATCGCGGGTCCAGCTCGCCCACGTGGCCACCACGGCCGGCGCGTGCTCGCGGTCCCACATCATCATCCCGGCGTGCGCGTCGGGCTGGGCGATCAGGTCGATCTCGGCCGCCACCACGACGCCCAGGTTGGCGCCGGCGCCGCGCAGGGCCCAGAACAGGTCGGCGTGCTCCGTGGCGTCGGCGTGCCGCAGGGCGCCGTCGGCGGTGACGACGTCGATGCCGCGCAGCGAGTTGGCCGCGAGCCCGTGGGTGCGGCCGTAGCAGGAGATCCCGCCGCCGAGCAGGTAGCCGATCGCGGCGACGCTCGGGGAGCTGCCGTGCAGGGCGGTCAGCCCGTGCGGCGAGGACTCCGCGACGACCTGGCCCCACGTCGTCGCCCCGGCGATGCGGGCCGTGCGGGCGTCAGGGTCGACGCTCACGTCGCTGAGCCCGGAGAGCCGCACGACCACCACGTCGTCCAGCCCGTCCGCGGCCAGCGCGGCGGCGCCGTGACCGGCGTTCTGCGGCGCGACCCGGAGGCCGGCGGCCGCGGCCGCCACGACCAGGTCCTGCACCTCCTGCGTCGTGGCCGGTACGGCGACCGCGGCGGGCCGCTGGTCGACGCTGAGGTTCCAGGGGCGCCGTGCGGCGTCGTACCCGGGATCGCCGGGGAGGTGGATCTCGCAGACTCCGCGCAGTGCGGAGGCGGTTGTGGCCGGGTCGAGGGTGGTCATGGGCGGGGTCCTTCGCGCTCGTCGGGCGACCCGTGGCCGCGGACGGCGACGTGGGTCGTATCCCCACCAGCGTGCGCACCGAGCGGGCCGGTTGGCGACTCGGTTTTCTGCCCGAACCCGGCGCCTTCCTGCCGAACCCGCCGCCCGGCCGGTCGACGTGCGAGGACCTCGCGCTACTGCTGCTCGCCGGCGCCCGCGGCGGGCTCCAGCGTCAGGCTCAGGCTGTTGATGCAGTAGCGGTCACCGGTCGGGGTTCCGTAGCCGTCGGGGAAGACGTGGCCGAGGTGGGAGCCGCACGAGGCGCAGCGCACCTCGACGCGCTTCATGCCGTGGGAGGTGTCCTCGATGTACTCGATGGTGTCGGTGACGGGCTGGTAGAACGACGGCCAGCCGCAGCCGGAGTGGAACTTGGTGTCCGACTCGAACAGCTTGGCCTGGCAGGCGCGGCAGCGGTAGACGCCGGTCGTCTCGGTGTCGTTGTACTCACCGGTGAAGGCCCGCTCGGTGCCCGCCTGGCGCAGCACGGCGTACTCCTCGGGGGAGAGCTGCTGGCGCCATTCCTCGTCGGTCTTCTCCACGTCGTAGCCCATGCTCGCATCGTACGGGGGCCTCCGAGGGGCGCTAGCCTGCCGGCATGGTGACGCGCGAGGAGCCACGCCCCGGGCTCGGCGGCGAGGCCGCCCACCACGCGGCGTACCTGCGCTTCCTGCGCGCGACGCTGCTCGAGCGCTGCGCGGCGCTGCCGGTCTCCGAGCAGCGCCGCCCGCACGTGCCCTCGGGGTGGACGCCGCTGGAGCTGGTCGACCACGTCGCCCACGTGGAGCGGCGCTGGGTCGTGTGGGGGTTCCTCGCCGAGCCGGTGGCCGACCCGTGGGGCGACTGGTGGCAGGGCGACACCGCGACCCGCTGGCACGTGCCCGAGCACCGCACCCTCGAGGACGTCGCCGCCGACCTGCGCGCGACCGCCGCGCGCACCGAGGAGCTGCTCGCCACGACTCCGCTGGAGACCCGTGCCGGCACCGGTGGCCGCTTCGGCGCGGAGACCGGGGAGCAGCTTCCCGACCTGCGCTGGATCGTGTTCCACCTGCTCCAGGAGTACGCCCGGCACGTCGGCCACCTCGACGTCGCCGTCGAGGTGGCCGGCGGCCCGACCGGGGAGTGAGGCGCGCTCAGAAGCTCGTCGCGCAGTACGGCGCGGGGCCGCCGTCGGCCATCGCGGCCAGCGTCTCGACGGCCTCAGCGGGACCGGTGATCCGCCCGGCGGCGTGCAGCGTCGGCACGGACACCCCGCCGAGGTAGGCGGCGCCGAGGGTGTCGGCGCCCATCCGGACCGCCGGCGCGGCGTCGTCCGGCGCGGCCTCGACCCGCGCCTCCCCGCCCCGGGTGCGGACCCGCCAGCGCCCGGCGATGTGGCCCAGCGGGTCGTCCACGTCGAGCACGAGCTCGCCGTCGGCGTACCAGGGCCGGGCGGTGAGCGCGGTCGGGAGGTCGAGCAGGCGGACCCAGAGCATGTCGCCCAGGCCGGTGGTGCGCACGACGCGCGGCTCGACCAGCGCCCAGCGCAGCGGGTCGTCGAGCGCGGTGCGGTGCTTGACCTGGTCGGCGAGGTCGACGTCGGCGAGGAAGCGCCACAGCCGCAGGTGCGCGTCCGGCGTCAGCGCCACGAGGTCGCTGACCTGGAGGGTGGGACGGCCCTCGACGTCCCCGGCCGAGCCGTAGCAGACGTAGCCGTCCGGCGTACCGCTCGCGTCGAGGTGGACCGCGGTCCACATCTTGCGGTCCGGTCCGCGCTCCTCCCAGTCGTAGCGGGCGGTGAGCATCGGCTCGTAGTCGTGGGGGCGGCCCACGGCGCCGCGCACCCGGGCGAGGTGCTGCGCGTAGACCGCGCTGATCACCGGCCAGGCGTCGGTCGGGTCCACGAGCTCGACCGACCCGCGGCCCAGCGGGTCGCGCAGGGCGAAGCGGGCGTCGGTGTCGACCATGACCCGCTGGTGCCAGGTCGCCGCGCCGAAGCCGAAGCGGCCGTAGATGGAGCCCTCGGTGGCGGTCAGCGCCGCGACCGGAAGCCCCCGGGCGGCGGCGTCGCGCAGGTCCTCGGTCATCATCCGGCGCAGCAGGCCGCGGCGGCGGTGGGTCGGGCTGACCGTGACGTCGGTGATCATCCGCAGCGCGAGCAGGCGCCCGCCCCCGACGTTCAGCTCCTTGTCGAAGGCGGCGAACGTCGCGACCGGGACGGTGTCGGGCCCGACGACGGGACGCGCCGGCCAGGCGCCGCGCAGCACCGCGTCGTCGGCGCGGCAGCCCTCCAGCCACAGGGCGCGCGCGGTGTCGTCCATCCGCGGCGCGTGGAACCCGCGGGTCGCGGCCTTGATCCAGCCGGTGATCAGCTCGGTGGCCCGCGGGGCCTCGTCGTGCGGGTCGAGGTCGGAGAAGGTCAGGTCGTCGTGGGCGCTCACGGGCGTCCAAGATACGCAGCGAGGAGCCGGTGCCGCCTCTGGGTTTCGCGCGCCCCGGACGCCCCGGCGGCCGCTAGCGTGTCGCCATGGCGAAGACGGCGGCGGGCGAGGTCAGGGCGGGGGAGCGCACGGTCCGGGTGTCCTCCCCGGACCGGGTGATCTACGAGGCCACCGACACCACGCCCGACATCACCAAGCTGATGGTCGCCGAGTACGTCGCGAGCGTCGGGGACGGCCTGATGTGCGCCCTGCGCGACCGGCCGACGGCGCTGGAGCGCTGGCCCAGCGGCGTGCGCGAGGGGATGCGGCTGGCGACCGGGCCCCGCGACAACGACGCCGAGGCGTTCTACCAGAAGCGGGTGCCGAAGGGCGCCCCCGACTACGTGCGCACCGTCGAGGTGCGCTTCCCCTCCGGGCGGACGGCGGAGGAGATCTGCCCCGACGAGATCGCGGTCCCGGTCTGGTGCGCCCACATGGGCACGCTGACCTTCCACCCCTGGCCGGTACGCCGCGACGACGTCGACCGCCCCGACGAGCTGCGCATCGACCTCGACCCGCAGTCGGGCACGTCGTTCACCGACGCCGTACGGGTGGCGGGGCAGGCACGCGCGCTGCTCGAGGAGCTCGGCATGCGCGGGTTCGCCAAGACCTCCGGCAACCGCGGCGTGCACGTCTTCGTGCGCATCGAGCCGCGCTGGGAGTTCGTCGACGTGCGCCACGCTGCGATCGCGTTCGGTCGCGAGCTGGAGAAGCGCGACCCGGGCGTCACCACCGCGTGGTGGAAGGAGGAGCGCGGCGAGCGGATCTTCGTGGACTACAACCAGAACAACCGCGACCGCACCATGGCCTCGGCGTACTCGCTGCGCCCGCTGCCCGGCGCCCCGGTCTCCACCCCGCTGGAGTGGGAGGAGTTGGCCGAGCTCACCGACCCGCGCGGGCTCAACCTGCTGACGGTGCCGCAGCGGCTGGCCGAGCACGGCGACCCGTGGGCGCAGATCGACGAGGTGCACCACGACCTCACCCCGCTGCTGGAGCTGTGGGAGGAACAGGGGGCGGTCGAGCTTCCCTATCCGCCGGACTACCCGAAGATGCCCGGCGAGCCGCCGCGGGTGCAGCCGAGCAAGAAGGTCGCGGAGCACTGGACCGAGGACGGGCAGCGGCGCGAGGACTGAGTCGACTCAAGCAACCGCAGGGGCCGACTCGCGGAAATGAGGAAGGGCCCGCCCGCGCCTCCCCCCAGACGCGCGGTGCGGGCCGTTCCTTCGTTCATGGACTGGCGGGCTCCCCCCAGGGGCCGCCGGTCCGACAGGCCTCACGAGGTGCTGCCTGTCTGTGCCCGAAACACTAGGGAGGCGAGGTCCACAGAAGATCCACAGAGCATCCAGCGTCGGGTAACAGACAGCCGCTCACACGCCGGTGACGCCCTCGCCGCCGCCGGCCTGCTCGTCGAAGGTCTCGCGCTCGAGCAGGTGCAGGACGGGTACGCCGATGCGGCGCCGCGCCCGCGAGGACCAGTCGACGTGGAAGAACTCCGCGACCAGGTGCGGGCGGGTCAGGATGATCGCCTCGGCGGCGTCGACCGCCTTGACCTTGGCCGCGAGCGCGTCGACCGGCGGCGCCGCGGTCACCTCGCCGACCGCCTCGGCGCCGGTGGCGCGCAGGGCGCTGAGCGTGTGCTGGAGCGACTCGCCGGCGCGGTCGCGGCAGTCCTCGCGGACCGCGTCGAGGTCGATGTCCTCCATCGCCATCGCGGGCGACCCCATCATGTCGCCGGCGCCCATGGTCCCCAGCGAGGCCTCGATGCGTGACGCGGCGTCCTCGAGCGGCAGCAGCACGTGGTAGACGACCTGGTCGGCGATGGTGTCGTGCAGCGAGTGGACCTGCGCGGCGTCGCTGGCCGAGAGCGTCTGCTCGACGAGGAGGACGACGTCGTAGGTGCCGATGCCGTCGTCGATCCGGTCGTTGCGCCGGTCGCCGGGGGGCGTGGACGGGGTCTGCTCGGTCATCAGGTGCCTTCCGGTGTGCTGGTCAGGATCGTGGTGAGGTCGTAGCCGGCGGGTTCCTCCAGCTGGTCGTACCCGCACGAGAGCGGGTCCCGGTCGGGCCGCCAGCGCTTGAACTGGGCAGTGTGGCGAAGTCGCGATCCCTCCATGTGGTCGTACTTCACCTCCAGGACTCGTGCGGGTCGCAGCGGGACGAAGCCGAGGTCCTTGCCGGCGCTCCATCTGCTCTGCGTCCCCGGTACCCGATCGGGGTTCGCGGTCAGCGCCTGCGCCCAGTGGCCCCACGGGTGCTCCTCCAGCGGGACCACGAGCGGCGCCAGCTCCTCGATCAGCTCGGCACGCCGGGCGGCGGTGAAGCTCGCGCTGACCCCGATGTGCTGGAGGTGGCCGCCGGCGTCGTACAGCCCGAGCAGCAGGCTGCCGAGCAGCGGGCGCTGCGGGGTGGAGGTCTTGTGCTCGCGGTAGCCGGCGACCACCACGTCGGCGGTGCGCTCGTGCTTGACCTTGAGCATCGTGCGCACGTTCGGCCGGTACGGCGCGTCGAGCGGCTTGGCGACGACCCCGTCGAGGCCGGCGCCCTCGAACTCGGTGAACCAGCGCTGCGCCTCGTCGCCGTCGACCGTGGTCCGGGTGAGGAAGCAGGGCCCGTGCTGCCCGGCCAGGTGGGCCAGCGCGTCCTCGAGCGCCGCGCGCCGCTCGGCGAACGGGCGCGCCATCAGCGACTCCTCGCCCAGCGCGAGCAGGTCGAAGGCCACGAACCCCGCCGGCGTCTCCTCGGCCAGCAGCGCGACCCGTGAGGCGGCGGGGTGGATGCGCTCCTGGAGCGACTCGAAGGCCAGCCGGCTGCCGCCGCCCTCGGCGGGCAGGGCCACGAAGATCTCGCCGTCGACGACGCAGCGCTCTGGCAGCTGCTCCTTGACCGCGGCGACGACCTCGGGGAAGTAGCGGGTCAGCGGCTTGGTGTTGCGCGAGGCCAGCTCGACCTCGTCACCGTCGCGGAAGACCAGGCAGCGGAAGCCGTCCCACTTGGGCTCGAAGAGCAGACCACCGTGCGCATCGGGGGCGGGCAGCCCGGACACGGACTTGGCGAGCATCGGCTGGACGGGCGGCATCACGGGCAGGTCCACGGGTGCGAGCGTAGGGCGAGCAACTAAGGTGTGGCAGTCCCCTGACGGAGATCCTCTGCAAGATCGGTCGATGTCCGCACAGGGAACAGCTCCCGCGAGGGACATTCCCCGGTTGGTCTGCCGGCAGGGCCCGCCTGACTTTGAATCAGGACTAGCGACGTAGGTTCGACTCCTACCCGGGGAGCATGAGTCGTGAACTGACAGTCATCGTGCTGGCCGCGGGTGGAGGCACCCGCATGAAGTCCAAGACGATGAAGGTGCTCCACCCCATCTGTGGGCGGAGCATGATCGGTCACGTGCTGACTGCGGTCGCCGGATCCGGTGCGGACCGGGTGGTGACGGTCGTCGGGCACCAGCGTGAGGTCGTCGGACCGCACGTGCAGGAGCTGATGCCGCAGGCCCTCCTCGCCGTGCAGGAGGAGCAGGCCGGCACCGGCCACGCCGTCCGCGTCGCGGTCGAGGCGCTGCTCGCGTCCGAGGGCACGCTCGAGGGCACCGTGCTGGTGGCCTACGGCGACACCCCGCTGCTCGAGGGCGAGTCGCTGCGCGCCCTGGCCGAGGAGCACGAGGCCGCCCAGCGTGCGGTCAGCATCCTCAGCGCCGTGGTGCCCCAGCCGTTCGGCTACGGCCGCGTCGTGCGCGACGACGAAGGGGAGGTCGTGGCGATCGTGGAGGAGAAGGACGCGACGCCGCAGCAGCGGGAGATCGCCGAGATCAACTCCGGGATCCTGGCCTTCGACGCCGAGTTCCTGCTCTCCGCGCTGCCGCGGATCTCCCACGACAACGCCAAGGGCGAGTACTACCTCACCGACACCGTGAACATCGCGCGCGAGGACGGCCTCGCCGTCGGGGCGCTCGTGATCGACGACGTGCTCCAGACCGAGGGCGCCAACGACCGGGTGCAGCTCGCCGACCTGGGCCGGGAGATGAACCGCCGGATCCTGACCCGCTGGATGCGCGAGGGCGTCACGGTGATGGACCCCGCCACGACCTGGGTCGACGCCGACGTGGTGCTCGCCCGCGACGTCACACTGCTGCCGGGGACCCAGCTGCTGGGGACGACCGCCGTGGCCGAGGACGCCGTGGTCGGCCCGGACACGACGCTGAAGGACTGCGAGGTGGGGGAGGGCGCCCGGGTGGTGCGCACCCACGGCGAGCTCGCCGTCGTGGGCGCCGGGGCCAACGTCGGGCCGTTCTCCTACCTGCGCCCCGGCACCGAGCTGGGTGACGGCGGCAAGATCGGCACGTTCGTGGAGACCAAGAACGTCGAGATCGCCGCCGGCGCCAAGGTGCCGCACCTGTCCTACATCGGTGACGCCGAGATCGGCGAGGGCACCAACATCGGGGCGGGCACCATCGTCGCGAACTACGACGGGGTCAACAAGCACCGCACCAAGGTCGGCCGCCACGCCCGCACCGGCTCGAACAACACCTTCGTCGCCCCAGTCGAGATCGGCGACGGCGCGGCGACCGGCGCCGGCACCGTCGTACGACGCGACGTGGCGCCGGGCGCCCTGGCCGTGAGCGCCGGGGAGCAGCGCAGCATCGAGGGCTGGGTCGAGCGCCGGCGCGCCGGCACCGCGCAGGCCGAGGCCGCCCGGGCCGCACGCGAGGCCGCGGAGGCGGCGGGGGAGACCGACGGGCAGCAGCCGGAGTAGCCGGCGCGCGGCGTCCGCCGCGAGAGCCGGCTCACACGTGACGTCTCAGACGCGGACCGGGTTTTGAGGCCGTTCATCTTGGCGGGGCACAATCGTTCCCATCCCCTCCCGGCGATCCAGGAGTCACTTGTGACCGGAATGAAGAAGACCACCGAGAAGAACCTGATGGTCTTCAGTGGTCGGGCACACCCCGAGCTGGCCGAGGAGGTCGCCGGGATCCTCGGCACCGACCTCGTGCCCACCTCGGCGTACGAGTTCGCGAACTCCGAGATCTACGTCCGCTACGAGGAGTCCGTCCGCGGGTGCGACGCCTTCGTGATCCAGAGCCACAAGGCTCCGATCAACGAGTGGATCATGGAGCACCTGATCATGGTCGACGCGCTCAAGCGCGCCTCGGCCAAGCGGATCACCGTGGTGATGCCGTTCTACGGCTACTCCCGCCAGGACAAGAAGCACCGTGGCCGCGAGCCGATCTCCGCGCGGCTGATCGCGGACCTGTTCAAGACCGCGGGCGCGGACCGGCTGATCTCGGTCGACCTGCACGCCGACCAGATCCAGGGCTACTTCGACGGTCCCGTCGACCACCTGATGGCGCTGCCGCTGCTCACCGAGTACGTCCTGTCCAAGTACAGCAGCGAGCAGCTGTGCGTGGTCTCCCCGGACGCCGGCCGGATCAAGGTCGCCGAGCGCTGGTCGGCCAAGCTGGGCGGCGCGCCGCTGGCGTTCATCCACAAGACGCGCCGCACCGACCGCCCGAACGAGACGGTCGCCAACCGCGTGGTCGGTGAGGTCGCCGGCCGCATGTGCGTGCTGACCGACGACATGATCGACACCGGCGGCACGATCGTGAAGGCCGCCGAGGCCCTCATGAAGGAGGGCGCGGCGGGCGTCATCATCGCCGCCACCCACGCGATCCTCTCCGACCCGGCCGTGGACCGGCTCAAGAACAGCCCGGCCATCGAGGTCGTGGTCACCAACACGCTCCCGATCGCCGAGGAGCGCCGCTTCGACAAGCTGACCGTGCTCTCGATCGCCCCGCTGGTCGCCCGCGCGATCCGCGAGGTCTTCAACGACGGCTCGGTGACCTCGATGTTCGACGGCCACGCCTGAGCCCAGCGGCCCACCCGCACCGTCACCAGGACGCCATCGCCACTCAGGCGGTGGCGTCCTCGTGCGTCCGGCGCCGCGCGGAGCGCACGGCGAGCAGGCACCCCAGGGCGACCAGCGCACCCAGGTGGTCGAGCGCGGCGACGGCCACGACGGCGACGCCCACACAGGCCCAGGAGAGCTGCCCGCGGGCCGCCGGCAGCTGGTCGCGGTGGCGCCACAGCAGCAGTGGCAGCGCCAGGGTGCTGAGGAACGCGATCAGCACGAAGACGTCCTGGACCAGTGCGACGTGCCAGTCCTCGCGGATCTGCGCGACCTCGGCCTGCGGCGCGAAGCCGTGCTGCCAGCGCAGGTAGGTGCCGATCAGGAGGCGTACGCCGAGGGCGAGCGCGTGGACGGCGACCACGGCGAACGCCAGCGCCTGGACGCTCCGGGCCAGGTCGGCGGGGCCGGCGGCGGCACGCCAGGCGCTCAGCAGCACCAGGCAGGCGGTGGCGACGAGCATGGCGGGCGCGGCCCCGGTCGCGGCGCCCAGGACGACCATCACCAGCCCGAAGGCCCAGTAGCTGCCGACCAGGCGGTCATCGCCCGCCGTGGCCTCGGCGCGATCGCGGCGGGCAGCCGGCAGCAGGGCGAGCGAGGCCAGCGACACGAGCGCGGCACCGCCCCAGCGCAGCACCAGCGGCAGCGTCGTGTGCCGCTCGGCGTCGCGCGCGGCGCCGTGCTCCGGGACGGTGAACTCGTAGCCGAGCTGGGCGATGAGGACCGCGACCGTGACGAGCGCGACCGGGACGGCGACGCGTGCGAAGACCGGTCGGTCGGACACGACGCCTCCTCACGAGCAGGGCCCGGGTGGCACCTCGAGCGGCTGGGCGGGGGATCACGGCCGGACGCCCGCTGGGTGGTGCCTACCCGCCGACCGTGACCCTCAACCCGGGCGGCCGCGGTGCCTGACGGGTACCCGGGGCGGCACGCGGATTGGGCAGCCGGCGCGACCCGCGCCTAGACTTCTGCAGTTGCCTCGGCGAGGGAGCGCGTCCGGTCCACCGGGCTCGCGGCTCCGTGATCGACAGGGCCGGCTCGTCTCGTGTGCCGCACTGGTGATCGGCGGAACATCTCGCACGGCGACCCCCGGTCCGTTGAATGTCTGCACGCAACAGGAGAGCCGCATGTCCGCCGAGAAGATCACCGCCGAGAAGCGCACCGAGTTCGGCAAGGGCGCCGCCCGCCGGATCCGCCGCGAGCACAAGATCCCCGCCGTCGTCTACGGCCACGGCGCCGACCCGCTGCACGTGATCCTGCCGGGTCACGCCACGATGATGGCGCTCAAGCACCACGGCTACAACGCGCTGCTCGAGCTCACCGTCGACGGCGAGACCCACCTGGCCCTGACCAAGCAGGTCCAGATCGACCCGATCAAGCGCGTCATCGAGCACGTCGACTTCGTCGCCGTCGTCCGGGGCGAGAAGGTCACCGTCGACGTCCCGATCATCGTCACCGGCGACGCCAAGCCCGGCACCCTGGTCGTGACCGAGGCCTCGAGCATCCAGCTCGAGGCGGAGGCCACCCACGTGCCCGAGCAGATCGAGGTCTCGGTCGAGGGCGCCGTCGCCGGCACCCTGATCACCGCCGCCGACCTGCCGCTGCCCCAGGACGTCTCGCTGCTCGTCGACCCCGCGACGCTGATCGTGAACGTGACCGAGCAGGTCAGCGCCGCCGCCCTCGAGGCCGACCTGGAGCAGGCCGAGGCCGAGGCCGGCATCGAGAAGGACGCCCCCGAGACCGAGACCGAGGGTGACTCCGCCGCGGCGGAGTGACGTTCCTCGAACGCCTGATCGCGACGATCTCTACGAAGGGCCGGGACTCCACCGTGACCGACGCACCCGTGTGGCTCGTCGTCGGGCTGGGGAATCCCGGCCCGACGTACGCCGGGCACCGCCACAACATCGGCTACCTCGTGGTCGAGGAGCTGGCCTCCCGGCTGGGATCGTCGTTCCGCGCCCACAAGTCGGGTCGCGCCGAGGTCGTCGAAGGACGACTCGGCGCGCCCGGCCGGCCCGGGCCGCGCGTCGTGCTGGCCAAGCCGCGGTCCTACATGAACGAGGTCGGGGGCCCGGTCAAGGCGCTCGCCAGCTTCTACAAGGTCGACCCCGCGCACATCGTCGCCATCCACGACGAGCTCGACATCCCCTTCGACACGATGCGGATCAAGCTCGGCGGCGGCGACAACGGCCACAACGGCCTGAAGTCCATGCGCTCCTCCCTCGGCACCGGCGACTTCCACCGGGTGCGCGTCGGCATCGGCCGCCCGCCCGGACGCCAGGACGTCGCCGACTTCGTGCTCTCCAACTACTCCGCCGCCGAGCGCAAGCTGCTGCCCTTCGGCGTCGACTCCGCCGCCGACGCCGTCGAGTGCCTGGTCACCGAGGGGCTCGAGCGCACCCAGCAGAAGTTCAACTCCTGACCGTGCGGGCCGTGCTCGTCGATGCCGACGGGGTCCTCCCGCGCAACCCCGACGGGTGGCTGGCCGCGGGCCGCCGGCCTGGGCTGCCACCTGGCCACCCACCAGAATGACGTGCGCGCGGCGTACCTCCTGCACGACGTGGGGTACGCCGACCTCTTCGAGCGCTGCTTCTGCTCCTGCGAGGTCGGCGCCACCAAGGACGACCCGGCGCGGTCTGCTGGCACCTCGACGAGGGGGTCGCCGAGCTGCGCCGTCGACTCGGCCGCGCCGGGGTCCGGCCGTCCCGATAGGCTCCGGGGCGTGAGCTTCGACCCCGGAACCCCGCCGCCCGCCGCCGCCACCGACGACCACGTCCTCGCCACCTGGCTGGCCGAGGCCGCCGGGCGCCGCCTCCTCGAGGTGCGCCAGGAGGGCCTGGAGGGCCGGGAGCTCAAGGACGCCGGCGATCGCGCCGCCCACGAGCTCCTGATGAGCCTGCTCGCCGAGCACCGTCCCGGCGACGCCGTGCTCTCGGAGGAGGGCAAGGACGACAAGGCGCGCCTGGGCCAGGACCGGGTGTGGATCATCGACCCGCTCGACGGCACCCGCGAGTTCTCCGAGGTCCCGCGCGAGGACTGGGCGGTGCACGTGGCGCTGTGGGAGCGCAACGCCGACGGTGGCGACCTGACCGCGGGCGCCGTCGCGCAGCCCGCCCTGGGCGAGACCTTCCACACCGGTGCCCCGCCGGTGGTGCCCCCGTCGACCGCCCCGCGCCCGCGGATCGCGGTCTCGCGCAGCCGCCCGCCGGCCTTCGTGCAGGCGCTGGCCGCGGAGCTGGACGCCGAGCTGGTCCCGATGGGATCCGCCGGGGTCAAGGTCATCTCGGTGGCCCGCGACCTCACCGACGCCTACGTGCACGCCGGCGGTCAGTACGAGTGGGACTCCGCCGCCCCCGTGGCCGTCGCGCGCGCGGCCGGGCTGTTCACCTCGCGCATCGACGGCACGCCGCTGGAGTACAACCAGGACGACGTCTACCTGCCCGACCTGATCGTGTGCCGCCCCGAGCTCGCCGAGCAGATCCTGGCCTTCATCGAGCGCAACGGCGTCACCTCCGCCGGCTGAGCACTCGGCGGCGGGAGCCCGGCTCGCCGCAGGTGGCGGGCCGGGCGATACTGACGCCATGACCCCCGACGACCTCCGGCATCCGCGCCCTCGCGCCGGCGTCGCCGGTCGCTCCCGGTGAGCCCCACGCGCCTCATCGCGACGCTCGCCACGGCACTGGCCGCCGTGGCCGGACTCGGGTGGGCGGGATCCCAGACGGTGCTGGCCGGTCCCGAGCCGGCGCCCGCCACCTTGCAGCCGTACGTCGTCGCGCCCGCGCCCACGACCGCGCAGAGCCCGGTGCTGCCGCCGGACCAGCCGCTCGGCGTTCCCGAGATCGACGCGGCCTGGCTGGAGCGCACCGCCGAGCGGGCCGGCATCCCGGCGACCGCGCTGCGCGCCTACGCCACCGCGCAGCTCGCGGTGGGTCGCACCTGCGCCCTCGGCTGGACGACGCTGGCCGGGATCGGGTGGGTGGAGTCCCAGCACGGCACGATCGGCGAGCGCACCCTGCGCCGCGACGGGCACTCCTCGGCCCCGATCCTGGGGCCGGCGCTCGACGGCGCCGGGGACTTCGCGGCGATCCCGGCGACGCCGGACAGCGCGCGCTGGCACGGCAACGACCGCTGGGACCACGCCGTGGGCCCGATGCAGTTCATCCCCTCCACCTGGCGGACCTGGGCGGCCGACGGGGACGGCGACGGCGTCGCGGACCCCAACGACCTCGACGACGCGGCGCTGGCCGCCGCGCGCTACCTGTGCCACGACGAGCGCGACCTGACCTCCGGCGACGGGTGGTCCGACGCGGTGTTCTCCTACAACCACTCGCGCCAGTACGTCCTCGACGTGCACGACGCGGCGACGAGCTACGCCGAGCGCACCGCCTGAGCCGCTCAGGCGTCGACGCGCCAGCCCACGGAGTTGGCCATGCCGACCGCCGCGAGCTGGGAGGAGACGCCGAGCTTGGAGAGGATGGACTTCACCTGGGTGCGCACGGTCGCCTCGGAGATCACTCCGATCCGGGCGATCTCGCGCACCTGGTGGCCGGCGATCAGGTGACCGAGGACCTGGCGCTCGCGCGGGGTCAGGGAGTTCAGCCGGCCGCGGACGTCCTGCTGACTCGCGCGCTGGTCGCGCCAGGCCTTCAGCAGCTCCTCGCGCTCCTGGGGGTCCTGGACCTGCAGGCCCTGGCTGAGCCGGCGCACCACCGAGAGCACCTCGTTGAGCGGGCGGGTCTTCGAGACCACCCGGCGCGCGCCGTTGGCGACGCACTCGCCCCAGCGGGCATGGTCGTCAGAGGCGGTGACCACCACGACGTTGATGCCCTCCTTGGCCATCGGGGTGATCAGGCGTACGGCGTCGCCCAGCGGGCCGAGGTCGAGGTCGAGCAGCAGGATGCGCGGGCGCAACCGGGAGACGGCGGAGATCGCCGCGGCGGCGGAGGCGACGTCGTTGACGCCGACCCGGCGCACGTCGTACCCGTCGATGGACAGGGCGACCTCGAGCGACTCGGCGAAGAGGTGGTGGTCCTCGAGGATGACCACGCGGGTACGGCGGCGTGGCTGCTGCTGAAGGTTAGGCAACGTCGCTCTCCTCGCGGGCGAGCTCGAGGCCGATCACGAAGGAGGCCCCGTCTCGGTAGGTACGGTCCAGGCGCAGGCAGCCCCCGTCCGCGTCGAGCAGGGTCTGGGCGATGTTGAGCCCGATCCCGCTGCCGGCGGACTCGGGGCGGCGCGCGCCCCACTCGAAGATCGAGTCCGCCAGGTCGGGCAGCACACCGGGCCCGTCGTCGCAGACCCGGATCAGCACCCGGTCCTGCGCCAGGGAGGCCCCGATCTCGACGGTGCTGCCGGGCGCGTGCGCCGCGGCGTTGGCGAGCAGGATGTTGACGACCTCGCTCAGGTGGTCGGGGACCGCGCGGCACCGCAGCCCGCTGGGCGCCCAGCGGACGGTGCGACCCTGGGCGCGGTGGGCCATGACGAGCGGGGCGAGGATCTCGTCGACGTCGACCTCGGAGGCCCCCTCGACCGGCGGCTTCTGCAGCAGGCGGGTCAGCCGGGCGGTCTCCTTCGCGACCATGTGGCCCAGGGAGGCCTTGGAACGCAGCGTCGGACCGGCGGTCCCGGACGTCGCCACCGCAGGGGCGGCCTCGTAGCCGTAGTCGCCGGTGAGCAGCTCCACCGCGGAGGCGATGCCGGCGATCGTGCCCTTCACCTCGTGCAGCTGGGCGCGGTCGGAGCGGGCACGGTTCTCGATGGCCCGCAGCGAGCGGCGCAGGTCGGCGATGGCGCGCAGGTCGTCGCCGATGGCCGCGCAGAGCAGCGCGAAGGAGGCCGAGCAGACCGTCGCGGTGGCGACGAACCCGCTCACCAGCCCGATGATCGGGGCGGCGACGGGGACAGCCTCGAGGCGGCCGACGGTCAGCGACACGATGAAGAGCAGCAGCCCGAGCTGGAGCCGCAGCGCCGCCCACCGGGGGAGCGGCATGCGGGCGAGGCCCGCGACGATCGGCAGGCTGAGCAGGCCCAGGGCGATCGCCCCGATGATCCGTCCGGTGGTGGACAGCGGGAGCTCCCAGCCGATCTCGGCCACGGCGACATGGGCGCCGGCGAGCGCGACGCCGACGCCCAGGCCGAAGGCGGCCGGATCGGCGAAGACGGGAACGGTCTCGGAGAAGCCCAGGGTGATCGCGACGATCGAGACGACGATGAGGTCGGTGGCCAGCACCCAGGCGTCCTGCCCGGTGCCGGCGCCGCCCAGGTGCAGCGCCGCCAGGACGAGCACGTGCGCGGCGATCACGATGGTGCAGGCGGTCAGCCAGGCGACCGGCTGGCTGTCGGTGATGCGCCAGTGCAGGTAGAGGAACAGCGCCGAGACGACGAGCGCCGGCGCGAAGACGAGGCTGGAGGCGACGGCGAGCTCGTCGAACGTGCCACGAGACGTCGTGGCCTCGATGACGACGAGCGGCACCGCGAGAAGCACGCACACCACCAGAGCGCCGCCCCATCGGGACGAGCCGCTCGATCCGGTACTACCTGATGACACTCCTACCCCCCGCGCCCTTTCGTCCGTCGGGGCCGAGACGGCCCCACGGTGTTCTCCCTCCCGAGAACGAGCTCTGTCTGCTCGCCGGGCCGATGCTTGTGTTCCGCGTCACGGCGCTCCACAAGGATCGCCCCCGCTTACCCGTTATTGGTGAAGAACGGACGGAGCGAAACCTCTCGGGGCGCAACATTTACCTTCCGGGGAAGGTCATGACACGGTTGCGAGCGCCCCGGGCAGAGGGAGGGCGAGGGGCAGGAGGGGAAGAGGGAGGGCAGGGACAGGGGGAGCCGGCGTACTCGACGCGCCCCCAGCGTGGATCGGGGGGCGGGGACCCGGCATCCCCAAATTCAGGGCTCTCCTCGCCGTGCGGGCACCGGCGTCGCCCGCCGGTCCTGACGATGCGCCCATGCCCGTTCTCGGCCTGTCCAGCCGGTCTCCCGTGAGCCGTGCCGCCACCGAGCGGGACGGTGTGCGATGAGCAGCGTCGTCGTCGTCTCCGACCAGATGCTCGTCGCCGAGACCATCCGGGCCGCCCTGGCCACCCAGGGCTGGGACGTGCGGTTGGCCCGCTGGCCCGAGCGTGCGGGCGGTCCGGTGCCGATCCCGCCGGGCACCGCCCTCGGCGTGCTGGTGAGCGACCTCGAGCCCGCCGAGCGGCTCGAGCGGGCGCAGCGGATCCTGGCGGCCTGGCCGGGTCGCTGGCTGGTGCTCACCGGGGCGCCCCGCGGTCCCCGCTGGGGTGCGGTCCTCGACGCCGATGCGCTGGGCGTGCTCGGCGCCGACATCGGCCTGGAGGAGCTGTCCGCCGTGCTGCGACGGGCCGTGGGCGGGGTCCGCCCGATGGACCCCGCCGAGGTCAACCGGCTGCGGCACTCGTGGCGTGCGGTGCTGGCCGAGCAGCGCGAGCTCGCCGAGCGGATGCGGCGGCTCACCCGCCGCGAGCTCAGCATCCTCGGCCTGCTGTACGCCGGCGACAACGTCGCGCGGATCGCCACCCAGCTCGGTGTCTCCGAGGCGACGGTGCGCAGCCAGGTGCGGGCCGTGCTGCGCAAGCTCGCGGTGAACTCCCAGCTGGCCGCCGTGGCGGCGTACGCCTCACTGGTGGACGAGCGGCGGGATTCGGCCGGCGGTGGCGGCACTACCCAAAATCTGGCAAACGCCCCTGCGGTCCAGCGGCCGTGACGACCGCGATGAACCAACCTTCGAAGCCTGTCCCAGTCCGCACCGCAGGAGGCCCCTCGTGAGCTCGATCGCCGATGCCCAGGCACTCGACACGCAGCCCTTCTCGGCGACCGCCGTCGAGGCGGTCGCCGGGCCCCTGATCGACGTCGATGCGGCGTCCCCCGAGCGCCGCAACCACGCGGCACTGGCCGCGGGAGGCGAGGTCGTGATGGTCCTGGCCGCCGGCTCGCTGGCCGCGCTGGCGCTGGCCGCGGACCCCCTGGTGGCGGTCGCGATGCTCGTGGCGGCGGGCGCGAGCGTCGTGCTGAGGGCCCGGACCGCGGCGCGCTGCGGCTGGCTGGAGTCGCCCGGTGGGGCCCGCGCCGCGCTCACGGTGCTGCTGACCGGGGTCCTCACGGCATGGATGGTCGGCGCCACCGCGGTGGCGCCGATGCTGGGACTGCTGGCCGTCATGACCGCGGTGTCCGGGCTCACCCGCGCACTGGCGCGTCTGGGGCGGCCGCCGCTGCGGGTCGTGCTCGCCGGCGACGCCGCCGTGGTCGCCCGTACCGCCCTGCACTGGCGTGCGCGTGGTGACGTGGAGGTCGTCGGCGCGGTGATCGTGCCTGACGACGACCGCGACTCGCCGGCGCTCGACGTGGTCCTGCCGCTGCCGGTCTCCGCCGACCCGTGGGCCGCCGCCACCTGGCGTGCGGACACCGTCGTGCTGCTCCCGGGCGGCGCCGTCGGCCCGCAGACCCTGGAGCGGCTGTGCTGGCGCTTGGAGTCCAGCCCGGTGCGCGTCGCGGTCTCCTGGGACGGACTGCTCGACGGCGTGGCCCCTCACCGCCTGCGGACGGGCTGGTCGGGCGGCAGCCCCTTCGCGGTGGTCGACCGCAGCCGCGCCCCGCTCGCCGTCCGCGGCGCCAAGGTGGCCTTCGACCGGGTGGTCGGCCTCGGCCTCCTGCTGCTCGCCGCACCGGTGCTGGCGACGCTGGCCCTGGTCGTCCGGCTGGACTCCCCGGGCCCGGCGTTCTTCCGCCAGGTCCGGGTGGGCAGGAACGGGCGCCGGTTCACGATGTACAAGCTGCGCACGATGGTCACCGACGCCGAGGTGGTGCGCGCCAGCCTCGCGCACACCGACCAGGGCGCCGGAGTGCTGTTCAAGATCCACCGCGACCCGCGGGTGACGCGCGCCGGCCGGGTGCTGCGCCGCACCTCGCTCGACGAGCTGCCGCAGCTGTTCAACGTGGTCCGTGGCGAGATGTCGCTGGTCGGGCCCCGGCCGGCCCTGCCCGGCGAGGTGGCGGCGTACGACGACCGGACCCGGCGCCGGCTGGCCGTGCGCCCGGGCCTGACCGGCCTGTGGCAGGTCAGCGGCCGCTCCGACCTCGGCTGGGAGGAGTCGGTGGGGCTGGACCTCAGCTACACCGACAACGTGACCCTCGGGCGCGACCTCGGCATCTGCCTGCGCACCGTGCGTGCGGTGACCAGCCGGCGCGGGGCCTACTGATGGCCACCGAGGTCCTGCTGATCACCTCCCAGGGCGGCCACCTGGCCCAGCTGCTGACGATGCGCGGGTGGTGGAGCGGACGCGACCGGCTCTGGGTCGCCCCCGACACCGCCGATGTCGCCGACCGGCTGGCCGGCGAGCGGATCGTCCACTCCTGGTCGCCGACGACGCGCCACCTGCCCAACCTGGTGCGCAACGCCGTCCTGGCGCTGCGCGTGCTGCGCCGCGAGCGCCCCGCGCTCGTGGTGAGCGCGGGTGCCGGGGTCGCGGTGCCGTTCTTCGTGGTGGCGCGGGCGATGGGGATCCCCACGGTGTTCATCGAGGTCTACGACCGCGTCGACACCCCCACGATGACCGGGCGCCTGTGCGGGCCGTTCACCACCCGCCGCATCGTGCAGTGGGAGGACCAGCTCGCGTTCTACCCCGACGCCCGGCTCGTGGGGCCGCTGCTGTGAGGGCCACCGTCCTGGCCCTCGTCGGTACCGACCACCACCCCTTCCACCGCTTGGTCGACTGGGTCGACGCGGCCGCCGTGCGCCACCCCGACGTGCGCTTCGTCGTGCAGCACGGCGCCGCGGCCCCGCCGCTGGTCGCGGAGGGGCACAAGTTCCTGTCACACGCCCGGTTGACCACCGAGATGACGCGGTGTGCCGCGGTCGTCTGCCACGGCGGCCCCGGCACGATCATGGACGCGCGGGCCGCGGGACACGTGCCGCTCTGCGTGCCGCGCGACCCCGGACTGGGCGAGCACGTCGACGGCCACCAGCTCCGCTTCGCGCGGCTGGTCGGCGCGGCCGGGGTCGTGCGCGCGGTCCACGACGCCGCGGACTTCCAGACCACGCTCGACACCGCCCTGCTCGACGGCCCCGGCCTCCGGGCCGTCCGCACCTTCGAGGAGAGCGCCGCCACGATCCATGCCCGCGCCGCCCTCGCCGAGGAGCTCGACCTCCTCCTCGACGCGTCCCGTCGCCACGGGCGCCCCGGCTGGCGGCGCCGTCCGCACGCGCTTCGCTGATCCTCCGCCACGAAAGGCCCGCCATGCGTTCCACCAGCCTGCCCTCCGGGGGCGTCTCCGGTCCACGTCGCACCCGCTCGCGGGCCGCACGCGCCCGCCGGGCCCTGGGGACCCTGCTCGCCGGTGTCCTCGGGACCGGGTCGCTGCTCGCGGTCGGTGTCGCCGCCGCCCCGCAGGCGCTCGCCGCCGAGCGCGACCAGCGCCTCAGCGGGGTCACCTCGCCGATGTGGCAGACCAACAACAACGTCGAGGCGATCGCTGTCTCCAACGGGGTGGTGTACGCCGGCGGCACCTTCAACCGGGTCCGCCCGCCGGGCGTGGCCGTGGGCGGCGCGGGGGAGGTCACCCGCACCAACCTCGCCGCGTTCGACACGAGCAGCGGCGCCCTGGTCACCAGCTTCAACGTGACCCTCAACGGCCGCGTCGACGACATTGCGATCTCCCCGAACGGCTCGCGGATGTACATCGTGGGGATGTTCACCTCCGTCAACGGCCAGACCCGCAACCGGGTCGCGGCGCTCAACCTGCCCTCGGGCACCCTCGCCACCGGCTTCACCGCCAACGCCAACGCCACCGTCATGGCGGTCGCGGCCTCGGCCACCGGCCTCTACGTCGCAGGCGACTTCACCTCGATCCGTGGCGCCGCCAAGTCCCGGTTCGCCTCGCTGGACCCCGCGACCGGGGCGCTGCGGGCCGGGTTCACCGCCGACCTCGACGCCCGCGGCCAGGCGATCGAGATCGCGCCCGACGGCAGCCGGGTTCTGGTCGGCGGCGAGTTCGCCACCGTCAACGGCACCACCACCGGCGCGATCGCCTCGGTCGATCCGACGACCGGCGCGCTGGCGACCTGGGAGGCCAACACCACCCAGCCGATCAACATCAACTGCAAGGCCCGCGTCACCGACATCGTCTCCTCGGGGAGCACGGCGTACGTCACCGCCGAGGGCGACCCGCCGGGCTGCTACGAGGGCACCTACGCGGCCCGGATCAGCGACGGCGAGCTGGAGTGGAACAGCACCTGCCTGGGCGCCTCGATGGGCCTGGCCGTGCTCGACGGGGTGCTCTACAAGGCCTCCCACCAGCACGACTGTGCGTTCAACTACGGCGACGCCCGCGGCGGCTACGTCGGCGGTACCTCCCGCGACGGGTTCATCTGGTGGCGCCTGGTCGGGCAGGACGTCGAGGACGGCTCGTTCGTGCACTGGTCGCCCAACACCAACGCCAGCACCGGCACCAGCCCGGTCGGCCCGCGCGTCCTGGCCACCGACGGGTCGCAGATGTTCGTCGGCGGCGACTTCAGCCGGGTCAACAACGCAGCGCAGCAGGGGCTGGCGCGCTTCGCGCCCGGCAACGGCTCGGCGCCGGACAACCCGCCCGCGCCCACCGTGCAGGCCAACGCCGCCGGCGGGCTGACCGTGCAGTGGCCGGCCGTCATCGACAAGGACAGCGGCACGCTGACCTACCAGCTGCTGCGCGGCAACACGGTCGTCAACGAGCAGACCGTCGAGTCCTATCCCTGGAGCCGGCCCACGATGCGCTTCGACGACACCGGCCTGACCCCCGGCGCGACGTACGCCTATCGGCTGCGGGTCAGCGACGGCACCCGGACGAGCGCCAGCTCGCCCTCGACGAGCGGGACCGTGCGCGCCAGTGTCCCACCGGCGTACGCCGACGTGGTGCGCTCGCTCGGCGCGAACCTGTACTGGCGCGCCGGGGACCTCGGCGGCACCCTCGAGGACAGCGCCAACGGTGGCGGCTCCCCGGGGGAGAAGGTCGGCGGCGTCGCCACCACCCCCGGCGCGATCGCCGGTGACGGCGCGGTCCGCCTCGACGGCGCCACCGGCCACCTCACCTCCCGCGACCCGCTCGCGCTCACCCCGACGTTCACCCAGTCGGCGTGGTTCAACACCACCTCGATCACCGGCGGCTCGCTGCTCGCGGTGACCGACGCCAAGACCGGGGTCGGCACGCTGTCGGACCGGGCGGTGACGATGGACAACAACGGCAACGTCGTGTTCTCGGTGCACCAGCCGCCGCGCGCCGGCAGCCCGGACCCGCTCGGCCCGCGGCTCAACAACGTGCGCCTGCAGGGCCTGACGTTCAACGACGGGCGGTGGCACCAGGTGGTCGCCACCTGGAGCGGCACCGTGGCCTCGCTCTACGTCGACGGGATCCTGCTGGGGACCTACGAGGGGACCGCGGGCGGGCTGACCCAGGGCTACCAGCGGGTCGGCTACACCGACCTCACCAACGAGCAGGCGGTCTTCGGACGCAACTTCTACGCCCAGAAGTGGCCGCTGACCGAGCACTTCAACGGCGCCATCGACGAGGTCGCGACGTTCCCGACCGCGCTCACCGCGGCCCAGGTCCAGGAGCTGTGGGCGGCGGGCGTGGCCGGCGGGAGCGGGGGCGCCCCGGCGAACCGTCCGCCGGTCGCGGCGTTCTCCTTCACCACCGACGGGCTGACCGCGACCCTCGACGCGGGCGCGTCGAGCGACCCCGACGGCACGGTCGCCTCCTACCGCTGGGACCTCGGCGACGGGAGCACCGCCGGCGGGGCGACCGCGTCGCGGACCTTCGCCGCCGCGGGGACCTACCCCGTGACCCTGGTGGTCACCGACGACGACGGTGCGTCCACCGAGCTGACCCGCTCGGTCACGGTGAGCGCGCCCCTGCCGCCGGCCACGAGCGTGGTCGTCGAGAGGGGCGTGACCTGGGCCTGGCGCTACGCCGCCGGCGCCCCGCCCACGGCGTGGAACACCACGACCTTCGACGACGCGACGTGGAGCCGGGGAGCCGGCTCGCTCGGGTTCGGCACCACCACCACGCTGGGCACGAACATCGACACGTTCGCGACGACGGCCGAGCGCCCGCTGGCGGCGTACTTCCGGCGCAGCTTCACGGTCGCCGACGCGACGAAGGCGGTGCGTCTGTCGTTGGAGACGGTCGCCGACGACGGGGTGGTGGTCTACGTGAACGGCACCGAGGTGGCCCGCGCGAACATGCCCGCCGGGCCGGTCACCTCCACCACCTACGCCACCTCCGCGCGCAACAGCACGGTGGCGAACGCCGACCCGCTGCTCGTCACCGTGCCGGCCGCGCTGCTGCGCACCGGCACCAACGTGATCGCGGCCGAGACCCACGTGAACTTCCGGGCCACCCGGGACCTCGGCTTCGACCTGCGGGCGACGCTCACCAGCAACCCCTGAGCCGCCCGACGACGAGGGCCCGGTCATCGACCGGGCCCTCGTCGTACGTCGCGACGCTGCGCGCTAGATCCCGCGGCCGCGGTGGTGCAGCGCCTCCATCACCCGGTCCGGGGTGACGGCGCGGGCGGCCACGGCGAGCGCCAGCATCGCGCGCGGCTCGACGGGGTTGCGCCGCATCGAGCGGCCGGCCCAGCCGAGCGCCTCACGGCGGTGCCCCATCGCGGCGTGGGCGAAGGCGATCTGGCCGTGGATGCGCGAGGAGCCGCGGGAGGAGGACTCGAACTCGGGGTAGCGCGCGAGCAGCCAGGAGAGCCCGGCGGCCATCGTCTCCCAGCGGCGGAAGAAGAACGACTGGGTGCCCCAGCGCACGACGGCGAGCGGCTCGGGGACGTTGAGCACCGGGTGGGCGCGCGCGCAGCGCAGCAGCAGCTCGTAGTCCTCGCCGAAGCCGCCGGGGACCTCCTCCTCGACGAGACCGACGGCGCCGCGCAGGGCGGCCGTGCGGGCCACGAACGTCGAGGGGTGCAGCTCGGTGTGCCGGTCGGCCAGCAGCGCCTCGAAGCCGACCTCGGTGGCCGCCAGCACCCGGTCGTAGGTGCCCCCGTCGTAGGCCACGGTGATCCCGCAGCAGACGAGCACCGCGTCGGGGCGCGCGGCGAGCGCGGCCACCTGACGCACGAGCTTGCCGGGCAGCCACAGGTCGTCGTCGTCGCAGAACGCGACGAGCTCGCCGTGGGCGGCCTCGATGCCGGTGTTGCGCGCGCCCGCGAGCCCGGGGCGCCGGGAGTTGGCGATCGTGCGCACGCTCACGCGGCCGTCGTCGCTCTCCAGCATCGGGTCGGGCTCGGAGCGGTCGGCGACCACGACGATCTCGAGGGGCCCGGCGTAGTCCTGGGCGCGCACCGAGGCGATCGCCTCGCGCAGCATCTGGGGTCGGTCGCGGGTGGCGATGACCACCGTGACGAGGGGAAGGCTCATGCGCGCTCCGGTTCGGGTGAGGGGTGGGGTCGGTGCCTCCCGGGCGGCCGGTGCCGGCCGGGTGGGGCGGGGTTCGTCGAGGCGGGGTCGGCGCCACGCAGCCCGAGGGCCGCGGCCACCATCAGCAGCGGGAGCCCGTAGGGCAGGGCGCCGTAGTAGAAGAGCTCCACGGCACCGACCAGCAGCGCGGTGCTGCACGCGAGCCCCACCGGGTCGCGGCGGCGCAGGGTGCCGAGGAAGGCCAGCGCGAACCAGCCCAGGAAGCACAGCGTCGCCACCGGGCCGTGGGAGACCAGCACCATCCAGACCTGGCCCTGGGTGCCGACCGGGACGCCGGCCTCGCCGAGGGTCGCCACCGGGGCGCCGTGGCCGAACAACGGGGACTCCGGCACCAGCTCGAGGGCCTGCGCGTAGAGCGCGGCGCGGTCGTCGGTGCTGGTGGCGTCGGCGCTGGTGCTCAGCCGGGTGCCCTGGCGCTCCTCGACCGGCAGCGCGTGGAAGAGCGCGAACGCCACGACGCCCAGCGCGACGATGGCCGCCACCGTGGGGAGGTGCCGGGCGAGCAGCGCGCGCAACCCGACGTACGCCGCCGCGAGGGCGACGCCGAGGAACATGCCCCGGTTGAGGGTCAGCAGCGCCGGCACCGCCGAGGCGGGCAGCAGCGCCAGCAGCGGCCAGAACCGGCGTTGGCCGCGCACCTGCCACAGATGGACCAGGACGAAGGGGAGGAGCAGCGAGTACACGTTGCCCCAGTTGTTCGTGTAGAGGAACGGCGCGCTCGGGCGCGGGGCGACCTGGAGGAAGGAGTCGGGGTTGAACTGGCTCAGGCGGCGCACGACCATGTGGCTCACCAGCTCGTTGGCGAGCAGGGAGTCGGGCAGCACCCGGGCGAGCGGGGTGCGCAGGACCGCCGCCGGCATCAGCAGGCCGAGGAACCCGCCGAGCACCGTGTAGACCCACCACAGGGTCAGGCAGCCGCAGACCACCCGCTCGGTGAGGCGGTGCCGGGCGTTGTAGACGTAGACGAGCAGCACCGTCCCCGCGACGTACAGCGCGAGGCGGTAGCCGAACCCGATCAGGTCCCCGGCGGTGCTGAGCATGATCGCCGAGGCCGCGCACCAGGCCACGAACAGCAGCCAGACGCCGAGGCCGCGGGGTGCGCGCACGGTGTCGGCGCGGCCCAGCAGCAGTGCCATCACGAGGGCGGCCGGGACCCACACGAGGTCGAGCACGCCAACGACCCACCACAGCGGGAGGCCGGCGAACAGCACCACGACCGGCCAGGCGGGCAGGTCCGCGGCGGCGCGGCTCCCCGGCCCGGCCGGACCGGTGACGGGCAGGGCCCGCGTCGGGGAGGGACTCGACATGTCCCGGATCCTCCGGTGGCGCTCCCGGCGCCGGGGTCCGGCCCGGCGCCGTATACCCCATCTGGGGGATACGGCTCCGGAGCGCTCGGGGGCGGTCCGGCCCGCTCCCTACCGTGGGCGCATCGCCGGTCCGTGGGGGACGGTCGTCTCGAGCTTGGAGTCCTAGATGCATGCTGGTCAGGCAGTTCCGGATCCGTGGGGGCTGGGTCGCTACGCCCGGGTGCTGCGCCGGCGCTGGGTGGTGCTGCTGGTGTGCGCGGCCCTGGGCGCCGGCCTCGGCGCGGCGTACGCCGCCCTGCGCCCGAGCACGGCGACCGCCGCGGCGATGGTCAACCTCAACGTCATCTCCCAGGACCCCTTCGACCTCCAGCGCGAGCCCTCCGGGCTGATCGACGCCCAGACGGAGGTGCAGACCGTCCGGTCCTCCGAGGTCGTGTCGCGCGCGGCGGAGAAGCTGGGCGACACCACCCCGGGCGAGCTGCGCAGCGGACTGCGCGCGGAGGTCTACCCCGATGCCACCGTCCTGCGGCTGACCTACACCGCCGGCAGCGTGCAGGAGGCGGTCGCCGGGGCGGACCGGATCGCGGTGGAGTTCCTCGCCTATCGCGGCAACCTCGCCCGCCAGCGGGTGGCCAACGCCGTGGAGCAGCTCAGCCGGCGCCGCGACCTGCTGCGCGACGACGTCCTCGCCGCGACCCGCGAGATCGCCGAGGCACCGCCGGGCAGCCGGGCAGCCGGCGCCGCGGCCCAGGAGCGCGACATCCTCAACACCGAGATCGAGGAGCTGCTGCTGCGCATCGGCGCGCTCAGCGCCATCGAGACCACCGGCGGCACGGTGATCACCACCGCCAGCGACATCGGCGCCACCACGGGTCAGTCCCCGGCCGTGATCGTGGGCGGGGGACTGCTGGCCGGGCTGCTCCTCGGCCTGGTGCTCGCCTTCGCCCGCGACGCCCTCGACGGACGGGTCCGTGACGAGGAGGACCTGGTTGCGGCGGGCTCCGCACCGCTGCTGGCCACGCTGCCGCAGGACCTGCACCTGCCCGCGCGCGGCGCCGAGCAGGACGCGCTGCTGCGCGTGTGGCAGTTCCTCGGTGCGGCGCTCGCCGCCCGGGCGACCCCCGCGGAGGAGCACCGGGTGCTCGCCGTGCTCGACGCCACCGGTCGCGACGACGCCGAGGCCGGCCTGCCGACCCTCGGCGCCGCGCTCACCCTCGCCGCCGCGGGGCAGGACGGCGGCGCGGAGCTGGTGCTGGTCGGCGTCCCGCAGCACCGGATGCGGACGCTGGCCACCGAGCTCCACCTCGAGCCCGATCCTGCGGTCCCGGCCGGCGACCCGGCGGCCGGCACCGTGAGCTACCGCTCGACGCGGCACCCGCAGCTGCGGGTGCGGTGGCTCGACCCGCACGGCGGCGAGGCCGGCGCGCTGAGCCGCTTCGGCGACGCGCTCACGCAGCGCGAGGCGCTCGCGGCCCGCACCGTCGTGTGCCTGGGGCCCGCGGCCGGCTCCGCCGGCCGGATGGTCGCGGCCCGTGTCGCCGACGCGGTGCTGGTCGTCACCCGCACCGGGCGCACGCGCCGCGCCGACCTGGCCGCCGCGGTCGCCGACGTCGTGGCCGTCGAGGGGCAGGTGCTCGGCACCCTCGACGTGCACGGACGCGCGCGACCGGACCGGGAGCACGCACGGGGGCGTCGCGGCGCGCCCACCGACGACGAGTCGTCCGCTGCCCCCGCCTCGCCCGTGGACGCCGCCGGCGACGCGGGCGCGACCGGCGACGCCGTGAGGACCCGCGCATGAGCACGGCTGCCCGCACCGGTGCCGGCCTGAAGGACACCGCCCCGCGCTGGATCAAGGACGTCGCGGACCGCACCACCCGTGCGTACGGCGTCGCGACCTCGCCGTGGCGACCCGCCCCGGACTTCCTGGTGATCGGCACCAAGCGCGGCGGCACCACCTCGATGTTCGACTACCTGCTCCAGCATCCCGGGCTGCTCGGGCTCTACCCGCAGGTGCGCGGGAAGAAGAGCACCGACTACTTCTTCCGTGAGACCCACCGCGGCGAGCGGTGGTACCGCTCGCACTTCCACGCCCGCCCCTACCGCGCCGTGCTCGGCGCCCGGCTCGGCCACGCCCCGCTGGGCGGGGAGGCGTCGCCGTACTACGTGTGGGACCCGCGGATCGCCGCCGAGGTGCGCCGGGTCGCCCCCGGGGTGCGCAGCATCATGCTGGTGCGCGACCCGGTCAAGCGGGCCTGGTCGCACTACCAGGAGCGGGTCGAGAACGGCGTCGAGCCGCTCGGCTTCGCCGACGCGCTGGCGGCCGAGGAGGACCGCACCGCCGGTGAGCTGGAGCGGATGGCGGCGGACCCGAGCTACTACGGCACCGCCCACGACTGGTACTCCTACCGCGCCCGCGGGGTCTACCTGCCGCAGATCCGCAACTGGCTGGCCTCCTTCCCCGCCGAGCAGCTGCTGGTGCTGCGCAGCGAGGACCTGTACGCCGACCCGCAGGCGGTCCTCGACCGGACCTGCGCGTTCCTCGGCCTGCCGCCGGCCCCGCTGAGCCGCACCTCCGGGCTCAACGCGAGTCGGCCCCGCGACTCCATCCCGTCGCGCGAGCGCGACCGGCTGGCGGAGTTCTACGCCCCGCACAACGCCGAGCTCGAGCAGTTCCTCGGCCGTCCGCTGGGATGGACGTGAGGGCCGGGCGCCACCGGACGCGGGTGCGTGGCCTGGCCCGGACACTGGTGCCCGTCCTGGCCGTGGTGCTCCTCGCACCCGTCGTACCCGGTGTGCACGGTGTGCCCGGCAGCGCGGCGGCGCACGCGGCGACCGCGGTCGCTGCCCCGGCGGCGAGCGCGGCCAGGATCACCGTGCCCCGATCGGGGAGCCCGGGCAAGGTCCGGCGCAGCTGGCAGGTCGACGGCCGGGTGATGGCCGTGCGGATCAAGGGCGACCTGGTCATCGTGGGCGGGGAGTTCCGCAACGCGATCGCCCCGAACGGGCGTCGGGTGGCGGCCCGCAACCTCGCGGTGTTCCGGCTGGGCAACGGCCGCTTCGTCGCCGGCGCGGTGCCGGGCACCGACGGCGTCGTGCGGGCCCTGGAGACCCGCGGCCGCTGGCTGTGGGTGGGTGGCTACTTCGAGCGGGTCGGCGGCCTCCCACGCACCGGCCTGGCCAAGATCGACCTGAACACCGGGCGGGTGTCGCCCGGGTTCGACGCGGGCCTCAACCACGGCGTGCAGGCACTGGCCCGCGGAGCCGGGGGCCTCCTGGCCGGCGGCCGGATGACCCGCGTCGGCGGGGTCGAGCAGAGCTGGCTCGCCCGCCTCGCACCGGCGACCGGTCGCCTCGACGAGGCGTTCCGCCCCCAGCTCGACGGTCCGGTCTTCGCCCTCGGCGTGGACAAGGTGAGCGGCCGGGTGTGGGCCGGCGGCGCCTTCGAGCAGGTCGAGGGAGCCGCGCACGACAGCATCGTGGCCCTCGACCTCGCCACCGGTCGGGTCCGCGGACGCCAGCTGGCGCGCTCGGGCGGTGACGTGCTCTCGCTGCAGGTGACCTCCCGCGGCAGGCGGGTGCTGCTCGCGGACAACTTCAACGTGCTGTGCTCGTGGTCGGTGCCGACCGGCGCCCGGCAGTGGCGCGTGGCGGCTGGCGGCGACGTCCAGGCGGTGCGGGTGCGCGGCTCGCTCGCCTACTTCGGTGTGCACGGCGGCTTCGGCGGCCAGCGTCGCGCCAAGCTGCTGGTCGCCGACGTCGGCACCGGCCGGGTGCGCTCGTGGCGGCCGGGGATCCCGGACTTCTGGGGTATCTACGCCATCGACGTCAGCCGCCGCGGCCTCGTCGCCGGCGGCCGGATCACCAAGGTGGCCGGCGTCCCGGCCCGGGGCTGGGTGCGCCTCCTGCCCTGACCGCCCTCACGGGTAGGCGACGTACGGCGCCGCGACCCGCCCGTTGAACTGGTCGGTGGCATTCGGCAGTGGCTTGCCGTCGAGCCCGACCTTGCCGCCGACCGTCAGCGGGGTGGCAGGGTCGAAGCGCACGTCTCCGACGAAGCCGCTGATGTGGCTGGCGAACGAGCGCGGCGTGTCGTCGGCGGGCAGCTGGGTGACGTAGACGGCGAGCTCGCCAGGGGTGAGCTCGCAGCGCAGGTGGTACCAGGTCCCGGGCAGCACCCGCTCGCTGGCGTGCACCACGAGGGTGTCCTCCGAGCCGGTGACCGTGCACCCCGGGCGGCGCTGGTCGAGCTCGGCCTTGAAGAAGCCCGGATCGTTGGACAGCCCGCGTTGGACCAGGTTGTCGCCGTTGTCGACGGCACTCGTGCCGGTGGCGCGGTCGACGCGGAAGTCGGCACCCCAGACGAACGGGCGGGTCCCGGGCTCCAGCAGGTCGCGGGAGCCGACGGGGCTCACCGCGACGATCGCCCGCGGGTACGGGGCAGGGTCGGGGGAGAACGCCGGGAGACGCAGTGCCGGGTCGCCGCCGGGGCTGGTGCCGCGCACGGTCATCCGGCCGCCGTCCAGGGAGAGCGTCCGCACCGTGACCTCGGCCGAGCCGCGCTGCTCCGCCCGGCCGGCGGCGTTGGCGCCGAGCAGCACCACGGAGTCCGCCGGGGCACGGGCACGGGTCGGGGCCAGCGGGGTGCCGCCCGCCCCGGCGGGGTCGGGGACCACCGTCGAGGAGGCGCAGGCGGGCACGGTGAGCAGCCCGGCGAGCGCCGCGGCGGCGGGCCCGCGGGAGCGGGCGGCCCTCATCGGGACGCCCGGGTCGAGGAGTCGGCGGCGGAGCCCGCGAGCAGGTCGCGCGCCCCCGTGAGCAGCGCCGCCACCTCGTCGGGGCGCACCCAGTCGTCCTCCCAGCGCTCCGGGCGCGACGGGTCGAGCGGGTCGCCGGTGGCCAGGGCCAGGCCCAGCGCCCGCTCCGCGATCGTCGCGGCCCACAGGGCGGCCACGCCCGCGTCGCAGGCGCGCGGCAGCGCCGCCGCGCGCAACAGGTGCCCGGCGTCCGCGAGCAGGGCGGCCGGCGTCGCGGCGGACAGGCGCTCGCCGCGCTCGCGGCGCACCCCGGCGTACCAGTGCAGCGCGTCGAGCCCGGCGACCGCGTCGGGCTCGCTGGACTCCCAGTCCCAGCACCACAGCGTGCCGGCGCCGTCGCGGGCGACGTTCCACGGCGTGAGGTCGCCGTGCCAGCGGGTGGTCACCGGGACCTCGGTGGGCACCCCGGCGAGGGTGTCGAGCAGGTCGCCGGTGAGCGCCAGGAGCGGACGGGTGGTCGGGCTGGGGGCGCCGAGGGCGTCGAGGCGGCGGCGCAGGGCGCGGAACTGCCCGGTCGCGGCGATCGGGGCGAGCCGGTCGCGCGGGCACAGCACCGCCAGCTCCTCCGCCGAGGGCGCCGGCACCGGGCCCCGGACCGCCCGGACGTCCAGCGGAAGCGGTGCGGTCACGACGTACGGCTGGGCCCCCAGGGTGCCCGACGCGAGCGGGCGGGGGACCCGGACCCGGCCGTCGTACGGCCCCTGCTCGAGCGCGGCGGTCTCCGCGCGGATGCCTGCGGCGCTGGCGGCGTCCCAGCCCAGCTTGGCGAAGCCGCGGGGACGACCCTCGGGGTCGACGAGCTGGAGGGTGGCCTTGCGGTTGGCGCCGGTCCGCACGCCGATCGAGGCCAGCAGCGGCCCGGCCCCGAGGACGCCCTCGAGGATCCCGAGCGGAAGCCTGCCGTCGGCCCCGCCCGTCGCGTCACCCGTCGCCTCGCCGGTTCCGGCATCGGGCTCGTCGGGGACCTGCACCGAGAGCCGCGGGAACGGCATCCCCATCCGGGTGGTGACGGCGGCGCCGAGCACCGAGCGCTGGAGCGCGGTCGCCCCCGAGCGCAGGCCTCGGTAGTTGAGCAGCGCCCCGCGCAGGGCGGCGCTGGGCACGTCGGGGAGCAGGATGCTCGCGCGGGAGATCGAGGGCAGCACCAGGTAGCGCTCGACCTCGTGCCAGCCCGGTTCCGGGGCGTGGCGGGAGAGGCGCAGCCGGCCCGCACGCAGCGCGGGTCCCCACAGCTGCTCGGCGACGTGGGCGAGCGGGCCGTCGAGGTCGGGTGCGAGCCCGGGGACCCCGGGCGGCGAGGCGGTGTCGGTGGGCGAGGACGGGGCAGGGGCGGCAGGCCTGGTCACGTGCGAGGTCTCCGAGGGGCGAGGGCGAGCGTGGATCCTCAGGCTGGGCGGGGTCGCGCACCGGCCGCGGCACCCTCGGGACGACGTACCCAAATCGGGGTAGCGGGTGCGGCCCTGCGCGAGCCCCCGCCGGGCGGCGGGCGACAGTGGGCCGGCGACCTGCCCGGGGGGTGGGTCGTCCGAGGAGGGGTGGCGATGAGTACGACGCCGGTCGCGGCCGTGCCGGACCCGGCGGGCCTCACGGGGGAGCTGCGGGCCACGGCCCGCGGTGGTGCGCTGAGCCTGCTGGGCTCGCTGTTCGGCACCGCGATGGGGTTCGTCCTCGTGCTGGTCCTCGCCCGCCAGCTCGGGCCGTCCGGCTCCGGCCTGGTGCTCCAGGCGATGGGCATCTTCATGATCTGCCTCAGCCTCGCGCGCCTGGGCACCGACACCACGGCGGTCTGGCTGGTGCCCCGGTTGCGCCACGAGCAGCCGGCCCAGGTCCGTGCCGCGTGCCTGCTGCTGCTGGGGCTCGCCGGGACCGCCGGGCTGACGGTGTGGGCCTGCTGGCTGCTGCTGCGCCCGGTCCTGATCGGGCACGGCATCGACGTCGTCGACTCGGGCGCGCTCGGCGCCGTGCTCGGCGGGGTGCCGCTGGCCGCCGTCATGCTCGCCGCGCTGGCCGCGACGCGGGCCTTCGGCGGCGTGGTGCCCTACACCCTCATCGGCAACGTCGGAGTGCCGCTCGCGCGCCCGGTCGCGGTGCTCGCCGGGACCCTGGCGGGTGGCGCGGTCGTCACCGCCGGGATCGCCTGGACCGCCCCGCTCGTGCCGGGGGTGATCGCGGCGGTCTGGGTGCTGCACCGTCAGGTCACCCGCTTCGAGCGCACGCACGCCCTGCCCGTCGTCCGGGTCGCCGACCCGGCGCTGCGGCGCCGCGCGCTCGGGTTCGCGCTGCCCCGCACCCTCTCAGCAGGCCTCGAGGAGTCCCTCGTCTGGCTCGACGTGGTGCTCGTCGGGCTGATCGCTGGGCCCGCGGCCGCCGGTGTGTACGGCGCCGCGACCCGTTTCGTGGGCGCCGGGTCCGCGCTGCTCCAGGCAATGCGGATCGTGGTCGCGCCCCGGTTCAGCGCGATGCTGGCCCGCGGACGGCGCCAGGACGTGCAGGACCTCTACGACGTCACCGGCACCTGGATCGTGCTGGCCGGCGCACCGGTCTTCGTGCTGCTCGCCGCGCACGCCGGCACGGTGCTGGGTCTGCTGGGACCGGGGTTCGACAGCGGCGCGCGGGCCGTCGTGGCCCTGTGCGTCGGCGGCCTGGGCATGCTGGTGGGCGGCAACGTGCAGTCGCTGCTGCTGATGTCGGGCCACAGCGGCTGGGCCGCCGCCAACAAGGGCGTCGTGCTCGCCGTGAACGTCGCGGCCAACCTGGCGCTGATCGCGCCCTTCGGGATCACCGGCGCGGCGATCAGCTGGGCGGCCTGCGCCTGGCTGGACACGCTGCTCGCGGTGCTCCAGGTGCGCCGCTTCACCGGCGTCCGGCTCGCCGTGGTCCCGCTGGCGCGATGCCTGCTCGTCGTGCTCGTTTGCGCCGGCGCAGCGTCCTGGCTGGTGCGCGCCCAGCTCGGCGAGGGCCTCCTCGCCCTGCTCCTCTCGGTGCTCCTCACCGTGGTCGCCGTGGGCGGGTACGCCGTCGCCGACCGTCGCCGGCTGCACACCGCCGAGCTCGCCGCCCTGCTGCCGGGCCGGTCGACCTACTCGGGCACCCACGTGCGCAAGTAGTCCACCGCCATCGTGGCCCGGGACCAGTCGGTGCTGGCGTCGGGCTTTCCGCCGTAGCTGCCGCCGATCTGCATGTTGATGCGCAGGTTCCAGCGCTTGCCGGCCTCGTAGTACTTGTTGAACCAGTCGGGATCGCCGCTACGCCAGGTGGCCGTGGTGACCCCGTCGACCGTCATGACGATCCGTCCGGGGGTCTTCTCCACGACGTAGGTGTGCCATCCCGTGCCCGCCGGGTCGCCGAGCCGGGCGAAGGGGTAGGTCAGCGCGGACTGGCGGTGCTGGGCGCCGTAGTCGGTGTGGATGGTCTGGTGCACCAGAGGCCGCGCGGCCTCGCGGCCGTAGGTCTCGACCAGGTCGATCTCGCCGCCGGACCCGTCGGTCGGGCGGAACCACAGCGGGGCCGCCCACAGGCCCTGCTGCATCGGCACCCGGGCCCGGATCTCGGCGCGGAAGCGGTTGGGCACGGAGTAGTGACGGTTGGTGTCGACGTAGCCGGAGGTGTACTGGCGCCCGCCGGCGCTCTCCCGCCGGCCCTCGATGACCAGGACGCCGTCGCGCACGCGGGTGTTGGCGGCGAGCAGATAGCTGTCCTCGTTGCTGTTGTAGGTGCGGTCGCGGACGTTCCACCGGTTCGGGTCGAGGGTGTTGAACTCCTCGTTGATGTCCAGGGCCCAGCCCTTGACCTGCGACGGGCCAAGGTCGGGGGAGGGGGACCGGGGGTCGTCGCGCAGGGATCGCGGCAGCCGCACCCGGTAGATCGGGCTGCGTCGGCCCTCGCTGCCGACGAGGGCGGCGCGGCGGCCGCGCCGGACCTCCAACGACTCGCCCTTCTGGCGGGCCGGGAGCGCGATGCGGGTGCCCTTTCCGCCGACCTTGCGGTAGCCGAACGCGTCGTCCTCGGTGCCGAGCACCAGGAAGTCGCCCTCGGGTGCGAAGGAGCCGGCGGTCACGTCGGCAGGAGCGCGGGCGACGCGGGTGAGCCGGTTGACCCGGTCGGCGCGCAGCCGACGCGGCGCGCGGTAGATGCCGCCGGCGCCCTTGGACCTCGTGACGATCAGGATCCGCCCGCTGCGGGGCCGCACCAACAAGGTGTCCGCGTCGTGCGGGCCGTCGGGGTAGGCGAGACGGAACCGCGTGGCACGCACCCGTGCCGAGGCGACCCGGCGCGGCTCGCGCACGCGGTAGACGCTGATCTGCTTTCGCACGGCGCGGTTGTCCCCGATGTCGCCGGCCCACAGGGTGTGGTTCGGGCCGGCGGCGACGTCCTCCCAGTC
Organism: Nocardioides ochotonae; assembly: GCF_011420305.2. Lineage (NCBI taxonomy): Bacteria > Bacillati > Actinomycetota > Actinomycetes > Propionibacteriales > Nocardioidaceae > Nocardioides > Nocardioides ochotonae. The sequence goes on from NZ_CP061769.1 coordinate 738,578, forward strand.
CAGCGCGGAGGCGTTGGACAGGCGCAGCACCGCGCGGGTGCGGCCCTGGGTGCCGATCGCGAAGAGACGCGGCCGGTCGCCACTGTCGTTGTGGGTCCACAGCAGCGGGCGGTTGAAGGTGCTGGCCGCCAGCCCGCTGGACTCCTTGATGCGCGGGTCGTTGAGGCGGCGCACGATCGGTGCGGCGGCCGGCGCCCCCGACGGGACAGGTGCGGCCGATGACACGGGTGACACGGATGATGCTGGGGAGGCCGGTGCCGCGACCGCCGCGGCCAGGGGAAGCGCCAGCGCGCCGGCGGCGAGGGGGGCCAGGAGGCGGCGCGCGCTGCGGCGCGGGCTTCGGCGCCGGGCCGTCGGCCGGGGCGGAGGGGTGGGCTGATGCATGGGCTGATGCATGGGGAGTGCGCTCCCTCGGCGGCCGACGCCGACTCCGACAGCTCGGTGTCGGTGGTTCCGCCCGGACCTGCCGGACGGGTGTCGCCGTCGTGCCGCGGTGTGGGGAATGGAGGATGGCATGGCGATCGACCGCCCCGGGCGACGGCCTCCGGTGGACGCTACTGCTGTTCTGCTGCCCTTCAGAGGCGCTGGCGGGTCATCTTTTTTGAGGTACGCGAGCGGGTCGTCCTCGGGTCGCGGCTCGACGGCTCAGCCGGCCGCCTCGCGCAGCCCGTCGCCGGCCACGACGTACTCCTCGCCCGTGCGGGGGCACCGCCAGGAACCGGGCCCGGTCTCCTCGAGCGGTACGCCGGCGCGCCCCACCCAGCCGACCCGGCGGGCCGGGACGCCGGCCACCAGCGCGAAGTCGGGGACGTCGCGGGTGACCACGGCGCCCGCGGCGACCATCGACCAGCGCCCGAGGGCCACCGGCGCGATGCAGACCGCGCGGGCGCCGACGCTGGCGCCGGTGCGGGCCACGACGCCGACGACGTCCCAGTCCGCGGCGGTCTTGAGCGCGCCCTCCGGTGTCACGGCGCGCGGCAGCAGGTCGTTGGTGAAGACCACGGCGGGGCCGATGAACACGCCCTCCTCGACCCGGGCCGGCTCGTAGACCAGCGCGCCGTTCTGCACCTTGCAGCGCGCCCCCATCACGACGCCCGGGCCCACGTAGACGCCGCGCCCGATCGTGCACTCCGCCCCGATCTCGGCGTGCTCGCGGATCTGGGCGAGGTGCCAGACCCGGGCCCCGGGACCGAGGGTCGCGCGCGGGTCGACGTCAGCGGAGGGTGCGACGGTGGCGTCGGTGAGGGCCGCGTCGGCGGTGTCGGGCATGGCGCTCCTCGTGCAGGGCTCGACCAGGTCACCGTGAGCGTGCGGCCGGACCCGGCCACGGCGCCGGGGGCCGGGGGCGGCATACCCAGAACTGGGCAGTGCTGACCGGCCGTTCCCGCGGCGAGCCACCGGGAGGGCCCACGGCGGGTTCCCTCATATGAGGGAAACCTCGTTCCTAGGGGTGCCGCTGCGGTACCCGGTGCGGTGATGCTGACGGCGCCCGGCACACCGATGTGCCGGGGGGCGGGCTCGGAACACCGTCCGTGGAACCCGGCTTCCGACCCGAGGTGATGTGTGAGGTGAGCGATCTCGCCAGCCGTCCTGGTGTGCGACCCGAGCAGCTTCGGGAGCGTGAGGGGCCACGGACCCGTGACGGGCAGGAGGCGTCGCCGACGCGATTGCTGGTGGCCTCGGAGCTGCCGCTCGTGGCGGAGGCGATCCGTGCCGCCCTCGGCGGGCGCGGCTTCGTCGCCATGGCGCTCCACGTGCGACTGGGGGGCGTCTTCGCCGCCCAGGAGCGGGCCGTGCGCCGCTTCGCCCCCGACCTGATGCTGGTGGCCAGCGAGCTGGTCCGCCCGCGCCGGCTCCACGACGTGCAGGTGCTGCTGCGCGAGCTCGCGCTGCCGACCGTGGTGCTCACCGAGCGTGAGCCGGGGCCGGTGTGGGGCGCGCTGCTGGAGAGCGGCGCGGCCGCCGTGCTGCCCAGCTCGGCGGTCCTCGACGAGGTCGAGCACACCCTGCGACGGGTCCTCGCCGGGGAGGGCATCGTCGCCCCGACGAGGCGTGAGCAGCTGCTCGCCGCCTGGCGGGCCACCGAGCGTGAGGGCGCCGACCTGAGCAGGCGGGTCTCCGCGCTCACCCCGCGCGAGCTGCAGACCCTGCAGCTGCTGCACGCCGGCCGCACGGTGCTGGAGATCGCCGAGCTGTGCCGGGTCGCCGACGGCACGGTGCGCAGCCACGTCCGGGCGATCCTGCGCAAGCTCGCGGTGAACTCCCAGCTGGCCGCGGTCGCGGCGTACGGCAGGTTCCTCGAGCTCGACCGGCCCCGCTGAACTGGATGGGCTGAGCTGGATGGGCTGAACCGGCGGCTCGGCGTGCCTGATTTTGAGGGAGTACGCCGAGCAACGGCTCGCAGGCCCTGCGGCGGGTCACAGAGTGTCGGCAACGGCTGGGCCGGCTCGGTGTCCGGGACCCGCCACCCACCCGGCACCCGAGCAGGACAGGCACGACGTGAACCGCAGCGACCGAGACGACCCGAGCCGACCCCGGCGCCCACACCGACGAGGCGCCCGCGCCGTCGGCCTCCTCCTCGCGCTGGGCGGGGTGCTCGGCGGAGTGGTCGCCGGCGCGGGGCCGGCACCGGCGCTCGGCGCCTCGGCCGCGTCCACGTCCCCCGGGGTGCCCCCGGCCCCGTCGCCCGCCACCGCCGGACTCGCGGCGCTGAGCCCGGCCGCGCTGGCCACGAGCGCCGTGTCCGACCCGTGCGGGCCCGCCGGCAACGAGATCACCTGCGAGAACAGCCGTCCCGGCACGGACCGGGAGGTCTGGGACGACATGTGGGGCGCCGGCAGCCAGGAGATCCAGGGGTTCTCCACCGAGATCAGCGTCGACGTCGGCCAGCGCGTGGACTTCAAGATCGACACCGACGCGCCGGACTACGACATCACCATCTACCGCACCGGCTACTACGGCGGCGACGGTGCGCGCCGCATCGACTCGGTCCGGCGCATCGTCACCCCGCCCCAGCCGGACTGCATCGACGAGGAGAGCACCGAGCTCTACGACTGCGGCAACTGGGCGGTCTCGGCCTCCTGGCAGGTGCCGCAGACCGCGGTGTCGGGGGTCTACCTGGCCCACCTGGAGATCCCGGGCACCCGCGAGAGCAGCCACATCACGTTCGTGGTGCGCGATGAGGACAGCGACGCCGACGTCGTCTTCCAGACCTCCGACCCGACCTGGGTGGCCTACAACGACTACGGCGGGTCGAACTTCTACTGGGGCGGCCCCCGCGGGCGGGCCCTCAAGCTCAGCTACAACCGGCCGATGCTGACCCGCAACGGTCCCGGCGGGCGCGACTTCTACTTCTCCAACGAGTACCCGCTGGTCCGCTTCCTCGAGCGCAACGGCTACGACGTCAGCTATCTCGCCGGGGTCGACACCGACCGGCGCGGGCACCTGCTGAGCAACCACGACGTCTTCCTCTCCGTCGGGCACGACGAGTACTGGAGCGGCGCGCAGCGCGCCAACGTCGAGGCCGCGCGCGACGCCGGGCTGAACCTGCAGTTCCTCAGCGGCAACGAGGTGTACTGGCGCACCCGCTACGAGCCGTCCGCCGACGCCTCGCACACGCCGTACCGCACCCTGGTGGCCTACAAGGAGACCTGGGACCGGGCGAAGACCGATCCGGCCCCGGAGTGGACGGGCACCTGGCGCGACCCCCGCTTCGCCCCACCCAGCCAGGGGGCAGGCCGGCCCGAGAACGCGCTGACGGGGACGCTCTACCAGGTCAACCACGTCGACCTCCCGGTCACCGTGAACGCCCGCGAGGGACGCACCCGGCTGTGGCGCCACACCCCCCTGGCCTCCCTGCCCACCGGCGGGCAGGCGGTGCTCGCCCCGCACACGGTGGGCTATGAGTCCAACGAGGACCTCGACAACGGCTTCCGTCCGCCCGGCCTGGTGCGGCTCTCGACCACGACCGGACCGACCCAGGAGTACCTCACCGACTTCGGCAACACGGTCGAGCCGGGCACGACGACCCACCACACCACGCTCTACCGCGCCCCGAGCGGCGCGCTGGTCTTCAGCGCCGGAAGCGTGCAGTGGACCTGGGGGCTCGACGAGCAGCACGACAGCCCGTTCGCGCCGGAGCCCGCCGACCCGCGGATGCAGCAGGCGCAGGTCAACCTGCTCGCCGACATGGGCGCCCAGCCGCGCACGCTGGAGGCGCACCTCACCGCGACCACCGCGTCCACCGACCGGGTCGGCCCGACGGTCACCGTCACCTCGCCCGAGGCGGGCGCGAGCCGGGCGAACGGCGCCCGGCTCAGCGTCTCCGGCACCGCCACCGACAGCGGCGGCCAGGTCGCCGGGGTGGAGGTCAGCACCGACGACGGCGACACCTGGCACCCGGCGACCGGCGCCGGCACCTGGAGCTATGCCTACACCCAGCGCGGGGTCGCGGCCGAGACGATCCGGGTGCGCGCCATCGACGACAGCGCGAACATCGGCCCGGTCGTGACCCGCGCGATCACCGTGACCTGTCCCTGCACCATCCACGGCGCCGACGAGCCCGCCCTGCCTCCCGCCGACGACCCCTCCGCCGCCGAGCTGGGCCTGCGCTTCCGCGTCGACGTCGACGGGTTCCTCACCGGCGTCCGGTTCCACAAGGCCGCGGGCAACACCGGCACCCACACGGGGTCGATCTGGTCGGCGGCCGGAGAGCGGCTGGCGACGGCGACCTTCGGCGCCGAGTCGGCCACCGGCTGGCAGCGCGTCGACTTCGCCACCCCGGTGCCGGTCCTCGCCGACGAGACCTACATCGCCTCCTACACGGCGCCGGCCGGGCACTACTCGGTGGCGCCCGACGCCTTCAGCGCCCGGCCCTGGCGACGCGGGCCGTTCACGGTCCCCGGCGGGTTCGGCGTACCCCCGTCCGGCGTCTACGCCGGGCCCGGCCGGCTCCCCACCGAGTCGAGCCGCAACACCGACTACTTCGTCGAGCCCGTCTTCAGCGTCACCGACACCTCGCCGCTGACGGTGCTCGAGCGCCACCCGCGCCCGGACGCCACCAGCGTCCCGACGGCCGGCGTCGTCCGCGCCCGCTTCTCCAAGCCCGTGGGGGCGGCGAGCGTACGCCTCGGCGTCGTGGACGCCAACGGCACGGCGGTGCCCGGCACCACGTCGTACGACGCCGCGAGCCGCACCGCGTCCTTCACCCCGGCCCAGGCACTCGCCGGCGGGGTCCGGCACACCGCGACCGTCCAGGCGACCGACGCCGCCGGGCAGCAGGTCAGCGGGACCCGCGAGTGGTCCTTCACCACCGCGGTGCCCCAGGGCCCGGTCGGGGTGTGCCCTTGCTCGCTGTTCGCCGACGAGCTCGCCCCGGTCCTGCCGGACTCCGGCGACCCCGAAGCGGTGACGATCGGCACCCGCTTCCGCAGCGACGTCGCCGGCACCGTGACCGCGATCCGCTTCTACCGTGCCGCCGGCAACACCGGACCGCACCGGGCGACGCTCTGGGCCGTCGACGGCGCACGGGTGCTCGCCGAGGGCACCGTCGAGTCGCCCTCCTCCGAGGGCTGGCAGACGCTCGTGCTCGACCAGCCGGTGCCGATCACACCCGGCACCGAGTACGTCGCGGCCTACCGCGCCCCGCAGGGCCGCTACTCGGTCACGCCCGGCGCCTTCGCCTCCGCCGATCTGTCCCGCGCCCCGCTGCGGGTGGACAGCCAGGCCGGCAGCTACACCTACGGCACCGGCTTCCCCGGGTCCCGGTCCTCGGCGAGCTACCTGGTCGACGTGGTCTTCGAGCGCCTGCCCGCCACGATCGCCGTGGAGGCCCAGGACCCGGTCGCCGGCGCGGTGGACGTGCCGCGCAGCCGGCCGGTGCGGGTCTGGCTCAGCGCGCCGGTCGCCCCCGGCGCCCGCCTGGACGTCGCCGTGGCCGGCAGCCCCGTGGCCGGGACGACCACGCTGGACGGCGGCGGCCGACGGCTCACCTTCACCCCCACCGCGCCGTACCCGGCGGCGAGCCTCGTGCGGGTCACGCTGCGCGACGTCGTCTCCACCGAGGGCGCGGTGCTGCCGACCCGCACTTGGGACTTCCAGACCCGGGACCCGGGCGTGCTGGACCCGCAGACGATCTTCGGCGACGCGGTCCCCACCGACTCGGCCGACGACTCCTCACCGGTCGAGGTCGGCACGGTGTTCTCCCCGAGCCGTGACGGCCAGATCCGGGCGCTGCGCTTCCTCAAGGGCACCGGCAACACCGGCACCCACGTCGGCACCCTGTGGCGGGTCGACGGCGACAGCGGTGTGGCGCTGGCCCGGGTCACGTTCACCGACGAGACCCCCGACGGCTGGCAGCGAGCGGTGCTCGCCCAGCCGGTCCCGGTCGCCGCGGGGCAGACCTACGTGGTGTCCTACCTCGCCCCGCACGGGCACTACTCCTCCTCGCCGGGCTACTTCTCCGCCCCCGTGACCGTGGGCGACCTCACCGCGCCGGCGGGCGGCAACGGCCGCTTCCTCTACGGGCCGGCGGGCGGGTTCCCGACGTACTCCCACGGCGCGAGCGCCTACTTCGCCGACGTCGAGTACGTCCCCGACGCCACGGTGGCCATCACCGGCCGCAACCCGGTCCCGTCGGCGACCGGGGTCGCCACCTCGGCGCGGCCGAGCGTGACCTTCAGCGCGCCGGTCCGCCCGACGGCGCGGCTGCGGCTGCTCGTCGGCGGTGTCGAGGTCCCCTCGACCACCCGGCTGTCGGCCGACGGCGCCACGCTCACCGCCGAGCCGGCGGGCGCGCTGCCGAGCGACGCGCTGGTCCGAGTCGAGCTCTCGGGCGTGGTCTCGACCGCCGGCGCCACGCTGGCGGACACCACCTGGTCGTTCCGCACCGTGTCGCAGACGCACGCCTCCACGACGCTCCTGGGCACGCAGACCCCCGCGGTCCCCGCCATCGCCGAGACCGACGCGGTCGAGCTCGGGGTGTCGTTCACCCCGGCCGTCGCCGGCGACGTCACCGCGATCCGGTTCTACAAGGGGCCTGGCAACACCGGGACCCACACCGGCACGCTGTGGTCGGCGGACGGCACACCGCTCACCTCGGTGACCTTCGCCGACGAGACGGCGACCGGGTGGCAGACGGCGGTGCTGGACACGCCGTACCCCGTCGCGGCGGGGACGACGTACGTCGTGTCCTACTTCGCCCCGCGCGGGCACTACTCCGCGACCTCAGGCTTCTTCGCCGACGGCTGGGTGTCCGGTCCGCTGTCGGTGCCGGCGGGCGGCAACGGCCGATACCGCTACGGCCCGCAGGGCGGCTTCCCGAGCGCGTCGTGGGGGGCGACGAACTACTTCGTCGACGTGGTCTTCCGCAGCCCGCTCCCGTGACGCCGGGGGGCTCCCCAATGTGAGGTATTGGCCGGAGGACTTCCCCCGGCGTACGAACCTCCAGCCCTACCAAGGAGGTCGACCCAATCCGGTCGGCCCACCGGGGCCGGCCGATGTCACGAGGGGGAAGTGGATGGCTGACCACAGGGGGCCGGAGGCTGCCGGCGAGGCAGATCGACCCCGGCTCGGTGTCGCGGTGATCGGGGCCGGCTACTGGGGCCCGAACCTGTTCCGCAACTTCAGCGCCGCCCCCGACTGGGAGGTGCGCGCGGTGTGCGACCTCGACGTCGAGCGCGCCCGCGACCTGGTCGGGCGACGCGAGGAGGTGCAGGTGACCGCCGCCCTCGAGGACGTGCTCGGGCGCGAGGACGTCGACGCCGTCGCGATCGCGACGCCGGCCTCCACCCACCACGCGATCGCGACGCGCGCGCTGCGCGCCGGCAAGCACGTGCTGGTCGAGAAGCCGCTGGCCGACAGCGTCCAGCACGGCCGGGAGATGGTCGAGCTGGCCCGCGCCTCCGGGCTGGTGCTGATGACCGACCACACCTACTGCTACACGCCGGCGGTGCAGAAGATCCGCCAGCTGGTCGCGGAGGGCGCACTCGGCGAGATCCTCTACGTCGACTCGGTGCGCATCAACCTCGGCCTGGTGCAGTCCGACGTCGACGTCTTCTGGGACCTCGCGCCGCACGACCTCTCGATCCTCGACCACGTGCTGCCCGGTGGCCTGCAGCCGCTCGGGGTCGCAGCCCAGGGGGCCGACCCGGTCGGTGCCGGGACCTCCTGCGTGGGCTACCTCAGCATGCCGCTGGCCAACGGCGCGATGGCGCACGTCCACGTCAACTGGCTCAGTCCGACCAAGATCCGCCAGATGGTGATCGGGGGCAGCGAGCGGACCCTGGTCTGGGACGACCTCAACCCGCAGCAGCGGCTGAGCGTCTACGACCGCGGGGTCGACCTGGTGCAGCAGACCGTCGACAGCGCGGACCGGCGTACCGCCTCGGTGGCCTACCGGCTCGGCGACACCTGGGCCCCGGCACTGCCCGAGCACGAGGCGCTCGCCGCGATGGTGGCCGAGCTCGCCGCCAGCATCCGCGAGGGCCGCGCCCCGGCCACCGACGGATCCTCCGGCCTGCGGGTCCTCCAGGTGCTCGAGTCGGCCGCCACCAGCCTGCGGGCCCGTGGCGCGCTCGTCGACGTCAGCGACGGCGTCCGTGCGATGGAGATCGTGCGATGACGCCGGGCGACGCGCTGTCGGGCGCACGGGTGCTGGTGACGGGCGGCGCCGGCACCATCGGCTCCACGCTGGTCGACCAGCTGCTGGCCGCCGACGTGGCCCACGTGGACGTGCTCGACAACCTCGTGCGGGGTCGCCGGGCCAACCTGGCGGAGGCGCTCGGCAGCGGCCGGGTGCGTCTGGTCGAGGGCGACGTGCGCGACCGCGACCTGGTCCACGACCTGACCGAGGGCCAGGACCTGGTCTTCCACCAGGCCGCGATCCGGATCACCCAGTGCGCCGAGGAGCCGCGGCTGGCCCTGGAGGTGCTGGTCGACGGCACCTTCAACGTCGTCGAGGCGGCCGCGCGCGCCCGGGTGGCCAAGCTGGTGGCGGCCTCGTCGGCGTCGGTCTACGGCATGGCGGAGGTCTTCCCGACGCCCGAGGCGCACCACCACCACGCCAACGACACCTTCTACGGCGCCGCGAAGTCCTTCAACGAGGGGATGCTGCGCAGCTTTCGCGCGATGGAGGGCCTCTCCTATGTCGCGCTGCGCTACTTCAACGTCTACGGCCCGCGCATGGACGTCCACGGCCTCTACACCGAGGTGCTGGTGCGGTGGATGGAGCGCATCGCCGACGGGCAGCCGCCGCTGGTCTTCGGCGACGGGGCGCAGACGATGGACTTCGTCCACACCCGCGACGTGGCCCGGGCCAATGTCCTGGCTGCCGCCTCGCCGGTGTGCGAGGGCGTGTACAACGTCGCCTCCGGCACCGAGACCAGCCTGCTGGAGCTCGCCGCGGCGCTGCTGCGGGCCATGGACTCGACGCTGGCGGTCGAGCACGGTCCCGAACGCGCGGTCAACGGAGTCGTACGTCGGCTCGCCGAGACCCGCGCGGCCGCGGCCGACCTCGGGTTCCGCACCGAGGTCGACCTCGAGGACGGGCTGCGCGAGCTGGTCGCCTGGTGGCGCCCGCTGCGTGCGGAGATCGCCGCCGGCCGCGACCTGGCGCTCCAGCGATGAGCGAGGTCAGCGAGGTCAGCGAGGTCACGGCGGGTGCCGAGGTCGCCCGGATCAACGTCATGCAGCCCTGGCTCGGCGCCGAGGAGGCAGCCGCGGTCGTGGCCGTCATCGAGTCCGGCTGGGTGGCCCAGGGCCCCCGGGTCGCGGAGTTCGAGCAGCGCTTCGCCCACCAGCAGCAGGCGGGCCACGCGGTGGCGCTGTCCAGCTGCACCGCCGCGCTGCACCTCGCGCTGGAGGTGGCCGGGATCGGGCCCGGCGACGAGGTCGTCGTGCCCTCGTTCTCGTTCATCGCCACGGCCAACGCGGTCGCCTACGTGGGCGCGCGCCCGGTCTTCTGCGACGTCGACCCGCTCACCGGCAACGTCACCGCGGACACGGTGGAGCGGGCGCTCACCGCTGCCACCCGTGCCGTGATCGCGGTGGACCAGGGCGGCGTACCGGTGGACCTGGAGCCGATCCAGGAGCTGTGCTCCGCGCGCGGCGTCGTGGTGATCGAGGACGCCGCCTGTGGCGCGGGCTCGACCTACCGCGGGCGCCCGGTCGGTGCCGGCGCCTCGCTCACCGCCTGGTCCTTCCACCCCCGCAAGGTGCTCACCACCGGCGAGGGCGGGATGCTCACCACCGGACAGCCCGCCTGGGCGGCGCGGGCGCGCCGGCTGCGCGAGCACGCGATGAGCATCTCGGCCGCGCAGCGGCACGGAAGCGTGCTCGCCCCGGCCGAGGAGTACGACGAGATCGGCTTCAACTACCGGATGACCGACCTCCAGGCGGCCGTCGGGCTGGTCCAGCTCGCCCGGATGCCGCAGATCGTGCGCCGCCGCCGCGAGCTCGCCGCCCGCTACGCCGCCGCGCTCGCCGACGTCCCCGGGCTGCGCCCGGTGGCCGACCCGGAGCACGGCGAGTCGAACTTCCAGTCCTACTGGGTCGAGGTGCTGCCCGAGCACCCGCTGGACCGGGACGGCGTGCTCGCCGCGCTCGCCGACGCGGGGGTCTCCGCGCGCCGCGGCATCATGGCGATCCACCGTCAGCCGGCGTACGCGGCCGTGGAGTCCGCGCCGCTCCCGGTGACCGAGCACCTCACCGACACCACGCTGATCCTGCCGCTGTTCCACCAGCTCACCGAGGGCGAGCAGGACCGCGTGGTCGAGGTCCTGGCCCGGGGGCGGCGATGAGGAGCCTGGTGCTGGTCGCGGCCGGCGGCCTCGCCCGCGAGACGCTCGCGGCCGTCCGCGCCTCCGGCAGCCACGGGCGGGTGCTGGCCGTGGACGACGACCCGAGCCGGTGGGGGAGCAGCTTCGACGGCGTCCCGGTGATCGGCGGGCTGGAGCAGGTCGCCGACCTGCTCGACGGTGACGTGGTCGTCTGCGCCGGTCGCGGCGGCACCCGGCGCGCGCTGGTGGAGCGGCTGGCGGGGCTCGGGGTGACCTGGGAGCACTACGCGCGCGTCGTGCACCCCAGCGTCGACATCCCGGCGAGCTGCGTCGTCGGCCGGGGCAGCATCCTGCTCGCCCAGGTGAGCCTGACCTGCGACGTGCGCCTCGGCGCCCACGTGGTCGCGATGCCGCACGTGACCCTGACCCACGACGACGTCGTGGCCGACTACGCGACGCTGTGTGCCGGGGTCAGCCTCGGGGGGAACGTCACGGTCGGTGCCGGCGCCTACCTCGGCATGAACGCCAGCGTCCGCGAGGATCTCGCCGTCGGCGCGGACTCGGTGCTCGGCATGGGCGCGGTGCTCCTGCGACCGCTCCCGGCCGGCCAGACCTGGGCCGGCGTGCCCGCCGCCCCGCTGCCGGCGGCGTACCCGGTGGGCGTGGAGGCCTGATGCGCTTCCACCGTCCGCGTCCGCTGAGCACCACCCCCACGGTGTCGGTCGTGGTGCCCTGCTACCGCTACGGGCACTTCCTGCCCGACGCGGTGGCCAGCGCCCTCGACCAGCCGGGGGTCGACGTCGAGGTGATCGTCGTCGACGACGCCTCGCCCGACGACAGCGCGGACGTCGCGCGGGCGCTCGCCGCCGCCGACCCGCGGGTCCGGGTGCTCGTGCACGAGCAGAACCGCGGGCACATCCGGACCTACAACGACGGCCTCGCGCTGGCGCGCGGCGACTACGTCAGCCTGCTCTCCGCCGACGACCTGCTGACGCCCGGCGCGCTGACCCGGGCGGCCGCGCTCTTCGAGGCCCATCCCGGTGTCGGCCTCGTCTACGGCTACGCCCGCTCCTTCCAGGAGACGGTCCCGGTCGCCGACCCCCGGGTCCGCAGCTGGAGCGTCTACCCGGGCCGGCAGTGGCTCGGCCTCGCGACCCGGCGCGGCAGGTGCTTCATCAGCAGCCCGGAGGCGGTGGTGCGCCGCGAGCTGCTGGCGGACCGCGGCTACGACCCCCGTCTCCCGCACTCGGCGGACTTCGCGATGTGGCTGCGTGCCGCCGCCCGCTGGGACGTCGCGCGGGTCAACGGGCCGGTCCAGGCGTGGTACCGCGTGCACGACGCCAACATGCACCTCACGACGTACGCCGGCTGGCTGACCGACCTCCAGGAGCGGCAGCGCACCTTCGAGCTGTTCTTCACCGAGGAGGTCGCGGGGCTGGCCGGGCTCCAGGCCCAGTGGCCGGTCGCCCGGCGCGCGCTGGGACGTGAGGCCGCCCGCCGGGCGCTGGCGGCCCGCCGGGACGGTCGTGCCGAGGAGGCGGCGGCGTACCGGGCGTTCGCGCGCGACCTGCAGCCGACCTCCGAGCGGAGCCTGGCCTGGCGCCTCGAGGCGCTCGCCGGCACGCGGGACCCGCTGCCGGCGGCTGCCGCGCTGCGGTTCGCGGGCCGCGCCGGACACCACGTGCGCTGGCGCTACGAGCGGCGGTACGGCACGTGAGCACCCAGACCACCTCCTCCGCGGAGCGGATCGGCCGGGGTCTGGGCTGGAGCCTGACCGGCAACGTCGTGCTGCGCCTCGGCAACGTCGCGGTCTCCATCCTGATGGCCCGCCTGATCGCCCCCGACGAGCTGGGGGTCTTCGCGGTTGCGCTCACGATCTGGGCGATCCTCGGCACCCTCGCCGAGTTCGGTCTCGGATCGGACCTGGTGCGCGCGAGCGACCCCGAGCGCCGGGCGCCGACGGTGGCGACCCTCGGCGTGCTCACCAGCGGCATCCTCGCGCTGGGGATGCTCCTGGCCGCGGAGCCGCTGGCGGCGGCCTTCCGCAGCCCGGAGTCGCGGGGCGTGATCGCGGTGATGGCGATCAGCATCGCGATCTTCGGCCTGTCCATCGTCCCGGCCGCGCGGCTCCAGCGCGAGTTCCGCCAGGGGACGCTGTTCGTGGTCAACGGCGCCGGGCTGGTGGCCTCCGCCCTCGTCATGGCCACCCTCGCCACCCGCGACGTCGGACCGGCGTCGCTGGCCTGGGGACAGGTGGCCAACCAGGTCGTCGTCGTCCTGGGGCTGCACCTGGCCACCCGCAGCCGGCCGCGCTTCGGCATGGACCGGGAGATCGCCCGGGCCTCGCTGGCCTTCTGCCTGCCGCTGGCGCTGGCCAACCTCGTGTCCTGGGCGCTGCTGAGCGTCGACAACCTGATCGTCGCCCGGGTGCTGGGACCGGCCGAGCTCGGTCTCTACCTGCTGGCCTTCAACGTCTCCTCGTGGCCGATGAGCGCCGTGGGCCAGGCGTTGCGGGTGGTCGCGCTGCCCGGGTTCTCCCAGGTGCAGGACACCGCTGCCCGCAACCGGGCCCTGGTGCGCACGGTCGCCCCGGCAGCCGCCGTGGCCGTCCTGATGGGGCTGACCCTGGCCACCCTGGCCGGTCCGCTGGTCGCCGTGCTGTACGGCGAGCGCTGGGCGGGTGCCGCCGCGGCGCTGGCCGGCCTGGCGGTGTTCGGGGGGCTGCGGGTGCTGCTCGACCTGGTCGCGACCTTCCTCATCGCCGTCGGGGCGACCGGCGCGGTGCTCGCCGTCCAGCTGCTCTGGATGGCGGCGCTGGTGCCGGCGATGTACCTCGGGCTCTCCGGCTTCGGGCTGGCCGGCGCGGGCTGGAGCCACGTCGTGATCGCCGTGGCCGTCGTCGTGCCGGCGTACGTCGTGTGCCTGCGCCGGGCGGGCGTGGACACGGGCGCCTTCCTGCGTGCCGGGTTCGTGCCGCTGGCGGCGGCGGTCCCCGCCGCGGCCGCGTGCGCGTGGGTCGGCGCCTGGTCGGGCCCGCCGCTGCTCGTGCTGAGCGCCGGCTGCCTGGTCGCGCTCGTGACCTACGCCCTCCCGCTCGCCCCGTGGTGGCTGCGCCGCCTCACCGACCTGCGTCGTTCCGACGCCGACCGCCCGGACCCCGTCCGGCTGACCAGGAAGAGCCCCACATGACCGACGACCTCGCCCCCGGCGCCCGGGTGCCGCTGCTCGACCTGGCGCTGCAGAACGCCCGGATCCGCGACGACGCCCGTCGGGCGATGGACCGGGTGTGCGACAGCGGCGCCTTCGTCCTGGGCCCGCAGGTGGCCCGGTTCGAGGACGCCTACGCCGCCTTCTGCGGCGTCGAGCACGCGGTCGGGGTCGGCAACGGCACCGACGCCCTGCACCTCGCCCTGCGGGCCGCTGGCGTCGGGCCCGGCGACGAGGTGGTGGTCCCGGCCAACACGTTCGTGGCCACCGCCGAGGCGGTGGTGCTCGCCGGCGCCGAGCTGGTGCTGGTGGACTGCGACGAGGACCTGCTGATCGACGTCGACGCCGTCGCCGCCCGGGTCGGTCCCCGGACCCGCGTGGTCGCCGGGGTGGACCTCTACGGCCAGGTCGCGCCGTTCGAGCGCCTGCGCGAGGTGGTCGGGCCCGGGGTGGTGCTCCTCGAGGACGCCGCGCAGTCCCAGGGCGCGACCCGGTGGGGGCGCCCGGCGGGCGCGTGCGCCGACCTCGCCGCGACCAGCTTCTATCCCGGCAAGAACCTCGGCGCGTTCGGGGACGCGGGGGCGGTCACCACCGACGACCCGCTGATCGCGCGCCGGCTGCGCCAGCTGCGCAACCACGGGGGCGAGGCGCGCTACGAGCACGACCTGGTCGGCACGAACTCGCGCATGGACTCCCTGCAGGCCGCGGTGCTCGAGGTCAAGCTCGAGCACCTCAAGGAGTGGAACGCCGAGCGCGACGCCGCGGCGGCCCGCTACGCGACGCTGCTCGCCGACCTCCCCGGCGTACGGCTCCCGCGCGCGCTGCCGGGCAACGAGCACGTCTGGCACCTCTACGTCGTGCGGGTCGCGCAGCGCGACGCGGTGCAGCGCCGCCTCGCCGAGCACGGCATTGACACCGGCATCCACTACCCGACCCCGGTGCACCTGCTGCCCGCGTTCGCCGGCCTCGGGCTCGGGGCCGGCAGCTTCCCAGTGGCGGAGCGCGCGGCGACCGAGATCCTGTCGCTGCCGATGTTCCCCGGCATCACCGCTGCCCAGCAGCAGCGGGTCGCCGAGGAGCTCGTGGCTGCCGTGCGGGCCGATGGCGGATCGGGCACGGCTGGCGCGGGAGGGAAGTCGTGAAGCGGATGCCTGGGGGTGCCGTCGACCGCGTCCGGCAGCTGCGCCGGCTGCTCGCGACGGAGGGGAGCGACGGTGTGGGACGCCGGTTGCGCACGCGAGCGGCCGCGGCGCTCGTCCCGCCCGGCACGGCGCCGCTGTTGGTCACCAGCGAGGAGATCGACGCAGCCGAGGAAGTGCTGGCCGGGATGCGTCCCGCGCCGGCAGCGATGGCCCGCCAGTCAGGCGAACCACTGCACGTGGCCTGGGTGAGCTCACCTCCGGGACCGGGATCGGGCGGGCACACCACGATGCTCCGACTGGTGCGCGCACTCGAGGACGCCGGGCATCGGTGCACCCTCTACCTGCGCGACCAGCACGGGTGGTCGGTGCGTCAGCACGAGGAGATCGTGCGTGAGCACTGGCCCGATGTCCGAGCCGAGGTGCGCCACCTCGCCGACGGCATCGCCGACGCACACGTGATCGTGGCGACCGGGTGGGAGACCGCGTATGCCGTGCTGGGCTCGCCTGCCCGTGGGGTTCGCTGCTATCTGGTGCAGGATCTCGAGAATCTCTTCTACCCGGCCGGGAGCTCGGCGATGCTGGCCGAGGCGACCTATCGCTTCGGCCTGCACGGCATCACGGCCGGTCCGTGGCTGGCCGAGCGCCTGCGCGCCGACCACGGCATGAGCGCCGACCACTTCGACTTCGGCTGCGACCTCGACACCTACCGGGGCCCGATGTCCGCCGTGACCACACCGTCCAGGTCCGGGGTGGCCTACTACTGCCGGCCGGGGACGCCGCGGCGGGGGCACGAACTGGCGGTCCTCGCGCTCACCAGGTTCGCACGGGAGTGTCCTGACGTGCCGATCCACTGTTACGGCTCCACGGTGCGCGACCTCCCCTTCGCCGCGCAGCAGCACGGGCGTCTCTCGCCCGCCGAGCTCGGAGAGCTGTACCGCCGCTGCACGGCGGGACTCGTGCTGTCCGCGACCAACGTCTCCCTGGTGCCCTGGGAGATGCTGGCCGCTGGCTGCCTGCCGGTGGTCAACGAGGCCGAACACAACCGAGCGGTGCTCGACAACGAGCATGTCCGGTACACCGTGGCGTCGCCAGGAGCCATTGCGCGGTCGCTGGTCGAGCTGGTGCGCTCCCCGCAGGACGTGCAGCGGGAACGCGCGGTCGCGGCCGCGTCCTCGGTGCGCTCGGTCAGCTGGGCGGAAGCCGGCCGGACGGTGGTGACGTTGCTGGAAGGGCTGGTGCCCGAGCCGGATGCCTCCTGTCTGCTCCCACCCCTCGACGCGTCCGCGAGCCGGGACCTCACCATGCACGGGAAGGCGACCTGAGATGTCCGTACTCAACCTCCTGAGGGCGCTGGCGCGCCGCTGGGTGGTGGTCCTGATCGGGCTGGCGCTCACCGCCGCCGCCTGTGTCGGGGTGCTCCAGACCGTCGGCACCCAGTACCAGGCCTCCAGCCAGGTCGTGCTGCTGCTGCCGCCCGAGGCGAGCGGTCCGGCCACCCCCAGCAACCCGTTCCTGAACCTCCAGGCCGGCCAGGTGACGCTGGCCTCCATGCTCGCCGGCAACGTCTCGACACCGGACGTGGCCCGGACGCTGGCGGGCGCGGGGCACGACGCGGAGTACGACGTCGCGGTGCTGCCGGGAGCCGGGCCGATCATGCAGGTCACCACCACGAGCACCGACCCGGAGGCCGCGATCTCCACCCGCGACGCGGTGATGAAGGAGATCGACACCCAGCTCGCCCAGCTGCAGAAGCGGGCCGAGGTGCCCCCGCGCCAGCTGATCAGCGGGGACCGGGTCGCGGTGAGCGCCGGCGCCGAGGCCCTCGGCGGCAGCCGGATCCGGGCCCTGGGCGCGGCGGCGGCCGCCGGACTGCTCGCCACGCTGCTGCTGGCACTCGGGGTGGACCGCCTGCTCGGCTCCCGCGGTGCTCCCGCGGTGGGCGGCGCCCGAGGCACGCGGCGCGGCGACGGCGGGCGGGGCGACGAGCCGGCCGTCGACGGCGAGGAGGAGAGCCCGGAGCGGGTCACCCCGGCCCGTCTGAGTGCGGCCGCACGCGCGCGCGACCGTGGCGACGAGCCGTCGCGACGGGTCGGCTGAGGATGGCCACGGGGGTCGCGCGCCTGGGATCGGGCCTGACGACGGGCCTGCGATCCGGCAACGACTCCTGGCAGGGCCGAGCGCCGCTGCTCGTGACACTCGCCTACGTCGTCCTGCTGCTGTGCGTGCCCTCCCAGCTCGTCCTGGGCCCGTTGGGTGCCGCGGGCTCCCCGGCCAGCCTGCTCGGCATCGCTGCGCTGGTCTGGTGGTGCGCGAGCACCGTGGCCGGGCAGAACCCCGTCCGCGGCTTCAGCGCGATGCGGGTCGCGGTGCTGGCGCTGGTGCTGTGCGTGCTGGCGTCGTACGCGAACGGCAACGCGGGCGGCTGGTACGCCCCGCTCACCGTGCGCCAGGAGACCGACGAGCTGTGGACCCTGGCCACCCCGACGGTCAGCCACGTCAGCGGGATGATGATCAGTGCCGGCGACCGCGGGCTGCTCGCCTTCGCGGCGTGGATCGGCATCACCTTGGTGATCTCCGACGGGATCGGCTCCTGGCGTGACCTGGAGCGGCTGGTCACCTGGCTCACCTGGCTGGGGGCCGCGATCGCCGCGATCGGGCTGGTGCAGTTCGTCACCGGCTACAACCTCGCCGGCTCGATCTCGCTGCCCGGCCTGGTCGCCAACAGCGAGATCGGGGGGACCCAGACCCGGTCGATCTTCAACCGGGTCTCGGCCACCGCCGTCCACCCCATCGAGTTCGGGGTCGTTCTCGCCTGCCTCTTCCCGCTCGCGCTGCACCGCACGATCCACCACTGGGGACGCCGCGGCGCCTTCCTCTCGGCGGTCGTGCCGACCGTGCTGATCTTCATCGGGGCCAACGTCTCGATCTCGCGCTCCGCGGTCCTGGTGACCCTCGTCGCGCTGCTGGTGCTGTTCCTGGGCTGGCCGGCGCGCTGGCGGCTGCGGGCACTGCTGATCGCCCCCGTCGCCGTCGTCGCGCTGCGGCTGATGATCCCCGGCCTGGTCGGGACGCTGGTCTCGCTGTTCAGCAACCTCTTCAACGACCCGAGCGTCACCGGACGGACCACCGACTACGGCGTCGTCCTCGACCTCTACTCCGACCACTGGCTGATCGGCCGGGGGCTGTTCACCTTCATCCCTCGCTACTACCGGATCCTGGACAACCAGTACCTGATGCTGCTCGTCGAGATCGGGATCCTCGGCCTGCTGGCGGTGGTGCTCTTCCTCGTCGTCGCATTCCTCGACGGCATCGGCGCCCGCCGGGCCCGAGCGAGCCGATCGCGGCACCTGGGGCTCGCCCTGGCCGCGTCGGTGGCCGGCGGCGCGGTCGGCATGTTCACCTTCGACGCGTGGGGGTTCCCGATGGCGGCAGGGGTGAGCTTCGTGGTCGCCGGGATGGCGGGCGCCGCGCGACGCCTGGCCCGCGCCGACGGCGAACCCGCCGCCCCGGCCCGGCGGGCCGAGGCGCGACCGGCTCCGGAGCGGAGGACCGCCGGTGTCCGCGGCTGACCCGACGGTGCTGGTCACCGTCGTCACCTTCAACTCAGCACCCCTGCTCCCGGAACTGCTGGCCAGCCTGCCGGACGCGCTCGACCCGCTGCCGTGGCGGCTCGTCGTGGCCGACAACGACTCCCACGACGACAGCGTCGCGGTGGTCCGGGACCTGGCGCCGGACGCGGTCGTGGTCGAGATGGGACGCAACGCCGGCTACGCGGCCGGCATCAACGCAGCGGTCGCGGCCGGCGGGCCGCACACCGCCGTGCTGGTGCTCAACCCGGACGTGCGCCTGGACCCGGGATGCGGTCCGGCCCTGCTGGCCGCGCTGCGGGAGCCCGGGGTCGGGGTCGCGGTCCCGCTGCTGCGCGACGCGAACGGCGAGCGGATCGACTCGCTGCGTCGCAAGCCCACGGTGCTGCGCACCTGGGCCGACGCCGTGATCGGCGCGGACCGCGCGGGACGCCTCGGTCGGCTCGGGGAGACCATCACCGACGCCGAGCGCTACCGCGCCGCCTGTGACACCGCCTGGGCGGAGGGCTCGGTGCAGCTGGTGGACGCGGAGTGCTGGACCCGGGTCGGTCCCTGGGACGAGACCTACTTCCTGTACTCCGAGGAGACCGACTTCCACCTGCGCGTCGGCGACGCCGGCCTGGTGGTGCGGTTCGTGCCCACGGCCGGGGCCACGCACCTCGAGGGCGACTCGGGGGTGTCCCCACGGCTGTGGCCGCTGCTGACTGCCAACCGGGTGCGCCTCGCGCGCCGTCGCGGTGGACGCGCGGCGGCGTGCGCGGTCTGGGCCGCGCTGGTGCTGCGCGAGGCCAGCCGTGCCTGCCTGGGACGCCGGACGGCGCGCGCGGCCGTGCGGGTGCTGCTCAGCCCGCGGCTGCTGCGGCGTCCCGCCGGCCCGGAATGGGTGGCCTGAGCAGGTCTCAGCGCAGCCGCTTGACCAGGCCCACCAGCTCGCCCCGCGCGCGTGAACGCAGCGGCGGGGGACGCAGCACCTCCTGCTCCAGGCGCGGGACGGTGTCGTGGTCGCGGACGCTGAAGCGCGGCTGCAGCCAGGCGTCCGGGCGCGCCCAGCGCCGGTCGCTGGTGTGGACGGTGCGGTAGCCCAGGCGCCGCAGACCGGACAGCAGGGCCCGGTCGTAGCGGCCCAGCGGCAGCGCGGCCTCGTCGACGGGCTGCCCGACCAGCTCGGCGAGCTCCTCGCGGGCGCCCTCGAGCTCCGCGCGTGCCGCCACCGGGTCCAGGCCCCGCCAGGGGCGGTGCGCGCGGCCGTGGGTGCCGATCCCCATGCCTTGGTCGCGCAGCTCGAGCACCTGCTCACGGCTCAGGCTGCCGGGTTCGTCGAGGCGTCCGCTCAGCACGAAGAACGTCGCCCGCAGGTCGCGCTCGCGCAGGGCCGGAAGAGCGATCTCGGCGTCGGAGGCGTTGCCGTCGTCGAAGCTGATCCGCACCCGCGGGTCGTCGGCGACGGCGTCCAGGATCGCGTGGAAGACGCTGGTCCGCACCCAGTAGTGCGCCTCGCCGATCTCCAGGTCGCGCGCCGGCGTACCGACGCCGTGGAAGCACAGGTTGATCCGCTGCTCCTCCACGGCTCAGCCCGCCCGCAGCGTGCGCGTCGACTCGTCGTGGCCCCAGGCCGGGGCGGCGGCGCCGCGTTGGCGCCGGGCCTCCAGCGCCGCCCGGGCGCTCAGCGCCACGTAGACCACGGCAGCGGGTGCCAGCCAGGGACGCGGGACGACGACGTCGCGCAGCCACGACCAGCGGTCGGCGTCCCTCACGGCGGCGACGCCTCCGGTCCCGCCCGAGCCGGCGCGGAGCGCCGCGTTGCCGCGGCGTACCCGGGCCAGGCGGCGACTGAGGTCGGCGGTGCGCAGCGGCGTCTGCACGGTGGTGGTGACCTCGCGGACCTGCACCCGCTCGGTCGGGCCGAACAGCGAGTCCAGGAAGAGGTCGTCGGCCACCACGTCGGGGAAGGCATCGAACCGGGCCCGGCCCGCCTCGGAGACCGCGATCATGCCGCGCCCGAACAGGCCCTCGTCGAAGGCAGGCAACCGGCGGTGGATCGCCGTGTAGCCGCGCACCGGCCACGGCCGCCCGCGCGTCTCCAGGTGCCGGGCCGGTACGGCGACCAGCGGCGCGTGCGGACCCTCCAGGGCCGCACACAGGGCGCGCACCGCGGTGACCGGCACGGCGATGTCGGCATCGAGGTAGATCCGGGGGAACCCGATCGCGAGGCGCTCCGCCACGTTGAGCGCGTGCGTCTTGCTCGCGCGGGCGACCTCGACGACGGTGACCCCGGGCCGTCGCCCGGCGACCTGCGCCGTGCGGTCCCGGC
This sequence comes from Nocardioides ochotonae, assembly GCF_011420305.2. Classification (NCBI taxonomy): domain Bacteria; kingdom Bacillati; phylum Actinomycetota; class Actinomycetes; order Propionibacteriales; family Nocardioidaceae; genus Nocardioides; species Nocardioides ochotonae. Next base: position 759,600 of record NZ_CP061769.1, read on the forward strand.
AGCCGTTGGCGGCGACGACCACGTCCAGCTCGCCGGGGGCCGCACCGGCGAGCAGGGTGTCGAGGGTGTGGCCGATGACGGCCTCCTCGTCGTGGGCCGCGATGACGACGCTCACAGGACTCACAGCACTCATGGCCCCCACCGTGGCGACCGGGACGGGGGCGTCGGGGCGAGGCGGAGCTGCCTCCCCACCATTGGGTACGCGCCGTCGCTTCGTCCGACCGCCCCGTGGGGGTCTCCCTACGTTGATCGCCATGCTGAAAGAGGGGCTGGAGGGGGCGCGCGACGGCGCCCGCGGCGGCAGGGTCCGCGTCGAGCCCATCCATCGCGCCGACCTGCCCGAGGTCGGCGCGTTCCTGCATGCCCACCTCAACGGGCGGTTGAGCCCTGCGCAGTGGGCGGCGGCCGCGGACCCGACCTGGCCGGGCGAGGCACCCAACCACGGCTTCCTGCTGCGTGCGGGCGAGGGCGCCGACGCGGAGGTGGTCGGCGTCCAGCTGGCCTTCTACGCCGAGCGCCCCGTCGACGGCGTCCCGGTGCGCTTCTGCAACCTCGCGGCGTGGTGCGTGCGCGAGGACCAGCGCAGCCACGGCCTGCGGCTGCTGCGGGCGGTCCTCGCGCAGCGCGGTCACGTCTTCACCGACCTCTCCCCGAGCGGGAGCGTCGTTCCGCTCAACGAGCGGCTCGGGTTCGAGCACCTCGACACCACCACGGCGCTGGTGGCCAACCTCCCCGGCCTCGGACGCGGTCGCGTCGTCACCGACCTCGACGAGATCGAGGCACGTCTCGAGGGCGAGCAGCGACGGATCCTGCGTGACCACCGCGGCGCCGCCGCGGCCCGGCACCTGCTGGTGGTGGCCGGCGGGGAGCAGTGCTACGTCGTCTATCGCCGCGACCGGCGCCGGGGGCTGCGGCTCTTCGCCACGCTGCTGCACGTCGAGGACCCGGCCGTGCTGGCCCGCCACCAGGGAGTGCTGGGTCGCCACCTGCTGGCCCGCGGCCTGCCCGTGACGCTCGCCGAGATGCGCCTGCTGTCCGGCCGGCCGGCCGCGTCGGTGCTGCTGGCCCGCCCGCGTCCCAAGATGTTCCGCGGCACCGGCGTCCCGGCGTCCGCGGTCGACAACCTGTACAGCGAGCTCGCGCTCGTCGCCTGGTGAGAGCCCAGTGACGGCGCGCGCCCAAGGGGGACCCCCGATGCGAGTACACCTGCACGACCTGCTCGAGGAGCAGGCACGATGCCGACCCGACGCGCCCGCGCTCACCGCCGGCGAGCAGACCCGCAGCTACGGCGAGCTCGCCGCGACCGTCCGGGAGGCCGCCGCGGGGATGCGTCTCCTCGGCCTCGCACCCGGCGACCGGGTGGCGGTCCTGCTCGACAAGCGCCTGGAGACGGTGGAGTCCATCTTCGCCGCGTCGTACGCCGGGGCGGTGTTCGTCCCGGTCAACCCGCTCCTCAAGGCCGAGCAGGTCGCCCACGTGCTCGCCGACTGCGACGTGCGCCTGCTCGTCACCTCCGCGGCCCGCTGGCGGGCGCTGCGCGGGGCCGCGCACCTGCTGCCGGCACTGGAGCGGGTGGTGTTCGTCGACGACGCGGAGCACGCGACCGACCCGGGCGACGGCGCGGTGCAGGTGGGCTCCTGGGCAGCGCTGCGCGCCGGCGGCCGCGGGGCCGCGCCCGGAACGGTGGACCCCCGCGCCGGCGTCGACTCCGACCTCGCCGCGATCCTCTACACCTCCGGCAGCACCGGTCGCCCGAAGGGCGTCGTGCTCAGCCACCGCAACCTCGTGGTCGGGGCCGAGAGCGTGAGCAGCTACCTCGACAACGGCCCCGACGACGTCATCCTCGCGGCGCTGCCGCTGAGCTTCGACGCGGGGCTGAGCCAGGTCACCACCGCGTTCGCGGTCGGGGCGCACGTCGTGCTGGTCAATTACCTGCTGCCGCGCGACGTGGTGCGGCTGTGCGCGCGCCACGGCGTGACCGGGCTGACCTGCGTGCCCCCGCTCTGGATCCAGCTGGCCGGCGTGGAGTGGCCGCCGGAGGCGCGGGGGCTGCGCTACTTCGCCAACACCGGCGGGCGGATGCCGCGCGCGACGCTGACCCGGCTGCGCGAGCTGTTCCCGCAGGCGCGCCCGTTCCTGATGTACGGCCTCACCGAGGCCTTCCGCTCCACCTACCTCGACCCCGACGAGGTGGACCGGCGCCCGGACTCGATCGGGCGCGCGGTGCCCGACGCGGAGGTGCTGGTGCTGCGCCCCGACGGCACCCCGGCGGCGCCGGGGGAGGAGGGCGAGCTGGTCCACCGCGGCCCGCTGGTCGCCCAGGGCTACTGGAACGACCCGGAGCGCACCGCCGAGCGGTTCCGTCCCGTGCCCGACCCGCACGCCGCGTGGCGGGCGCCGGAGCGCGCGGTGTGGTCCGGCGACGCGGTGGTCGCCGACGCGGAGGGCTTCCTCTACTTCGTCGGCCGCTCCGACGACATGATCAAGACCTCCGGCTACCGGGTCAGCCCGAGCGAGGTCGAGGAGGTCGCCCACGACACCGGGCTGGTCGGCGAGGCCGCCGCGCTCGGTGTGGAGGACGACCGGCTCGGGCAGCGGATCGTGCTGGTCATCAGCCCGCCCGCCGGCACGCCCGACCCCACGGCGTACGACGCGGGGGCGCTGCTCGCCGAGCTGCGCCGTCGCCTTCCGCTCTTCATGGTGCCCGCGGAGGTGCGCGTCCTCGACGAGCTGCCGCGCTCGCCGAACGGCAAGTTCGACCGTGTGCTGCTGCGCAAGGAGGTCTCCTGATGGACGTCGAGCACCACCTCGAGCGATTCGGCACCGCCGACGGCCAGCTCTGCGTCGGCGGGGTCCCGCTGGGCCGGCTGACCGCCCGGGTCGGCAGCACGCCGTACTTCGCCTACGACCGCGACGCGATCACCGCACGGGTGCAGCGGCTGCGCGCGGCACTGGGCGCCGAGGTCGAGCTCGGGTACGCCGTGAAGGCCAACCCGATGCCGGCCGTCGTGGGCCACCTCGCCGGTCTGGTGGACTGGCTCGACGTGGCCTCGGCGGGGGAGATGCACGTGGCCCTGGACGCCGCCGGGTCGCCTGAGCGCACGAGCTTCGCCGGGCCGGGCAAGACCGACGCCGAGCTCGAGCAGGCGGTCGCGGCCGGTGTGCTGGTCGAGCTGGAGTCCGCCGGCGAGGCGGACCGGGTCGTCGGTGCCGGCGAGCGGGTCGGGCTCCGCCCCCGGGTCGCGGTCCGGGTCAACCCGGACTTCGTGGTCAAGGGCTCCGGCATGCGGATGGGCGGCGGCCCCCAGCAGTTCGGCGTGGACGTCGAGCAGGTGCCAGGACTGCTGGACCTGCTGGCCGAGCGTGACCTCGCCCTCGAGGGCTTCCACCTCTTCGCCGGCTCGCAGAACCTGCACGCCGAGATCATCGCCGAGGCCCAGCAGCGCACCGTCGAGCTGCTCCTCGCCCTGGCCGACAAGGCCGCGGGGCCGGTGAGCTACCTCAACCTCGGCGGCGGCTTCGGGATCCCCTACTTCGACAAGGACCAGCCGCTCGACCTGCCCCGCGTGGGGGAGCAGCTGCGGGTGCTCGTGGAGGAGCGGGTGCGCCCGGCGCTGCCCGACGCGCACGTCGTCGTGGAGCTCGGCCGGTTCCTGGTGGGGGAGGCGGGGGTCTACGTGACGCGGGTGGTGGACCGGAAGGTCTCCCGCGGCACCACCTACCTCGTCGTCGACGGCGGCATGCACCACCAGCTCGCCGCCTCCGGCAACTTCGGCCAGGTGATCCGCCGCAACTACCCGCTCGTCGTCGGCGACCGGCTCGACCAGCAGCGCACCGAGCGCGCCGACGTCGTGGGCTGCCTGTGCACCCCCCTCGACGTGCTCGGCACGGGTGTCGCGGTGCCGGACGCGCAGGTCGGCGACCTCGTCGTGCTGTTCCAGGCCGGCGCCTACGGCCGCAGCGCGAGCCCGCTGGGCTTCCTGGGCCACCCGGCACCGCCGGAGATCCTCGTCTGAACCGCCCGCCGCGCCCACCCAGACCCGCACCCCGCCAGCCAGGAGGAACCATGACCGAGACCGCGCCGACCCGCCCGACCGAGACCGGTCCCGACACCTTCGTGCAGGTCCGGGCCGTGCTCGCGCGGACCCTCGGCATCGAGGACCGCGAGGAGGCCCTCGGGCCGGACACCGCCCTGCTCGGCGAGCTCCCCGAGCTCGACTCGCTCGCCGTCGTCGAGCTGGCCAGCGCCCTGGAGGAGCACTTCGACATCGTCATCGACGACGAGGACTTCACCGGCGAGGTGTTCGAGACCCTCGGCTCGCTGGCCGCGTTCGTCTCCGGGCGCGGGTGAGCGGAGCCACCACCGGCACCTACCCGGAATTGGATACGGAGGGTTCGCAACGGCGGGGGAATGAGCAAGGGTTGCTCGTCGGACCTCAACGGAAGGGCCACTGTCGTGTCTCCGTCTCCCCGCCGAAACTGCCTGCCCCTGGCGATCGCCGGTCTGCTCGCCGCGTCGATCCTGGCGCCGGCGTCCGTCGCGAACGCCGAACCCATCCCGGAGCCCGTGGCGGAGCTGTCCTCGGCCGCCCCAGCGCCGAGGGCCGCGGCAGGTGAGTTCCCCACCAGGCGTACGACGGGTGTGCCTCGTGGGTGGAAGCCGGATCGGATCGTGCGCGGCGACCTGCGCGTCACCGAGAGCGGGGCGCAGATCAGCGACGTGCGCATCATTCGCGGCGACCTGCTCATCGATGCCCCCGACGTGACCGTCCGTCGGGTCGAGGTCCGGGGCGGGCGTATCGAGAACTTCACGGGTGCGACCTGTCAGACCGGTCTGCGCATCATCGACACGACGGTGCGACGGGCCCGTGGCCAGCAGACCTCCGGTGACCGGCCGGTGATCGGCACCGGCGGCTACGTCGCGGACGGAGTGAAGATCGTCGGTCTCGCGGAGGGGTTCCGCGTCGGTGGGAAGGACGACTGCGGGGGTGTCGAGATCCGCCGCTCGTTCGTCCGCGTGGTGTCGCCGGACATCTGCGGCGACTGGCACGGCGACGCGCTCCAGGGCTACGACGGCGGGCGGCTCGTGCTGCGCGACAGCGTGCTGAAGCTGGTGGAGCGTCGCGGCTGCGGGGGCACGGCCCCGTTCTTCTACCCCGCCGGCCAGGGCAACACCTCGGTCGACATCGACGGCCTGGTCGTGTCCGGCGGGGGGTACGCCTTCCGCCTCGGCCAACCCGGATCCGTACGCCGTCTCCACGTCGTCCCCGATGCCAGTGCGTACGGGCCGATCGAGGTCGCGTGCTCGGCGCTGAGCGTCTGGGAGGCGTCGATCGCGTCCCTGGGACCCACCGGACAACCGCGTCCGAGGGCTGCGCTGCGCTGCCGGGACTGACCTCCGTGCGTCCGCGACGACCGACCCGGTGGGCGGCCGCAACGGGTCGGCCAGACGTCCCCGGAGGGGTGCTCATCACTATTGGTGAAGTGGCACTTCTTCGTCGGAGGGCCCACGTCGGGCTCGTGAGATTGGAGGTATGCCCGCCGTCGCGCATGTCCTCGTCATCGTGCAGAACCTGCCGGTCCCCCTGGACCGTCGGGTCTGGCTGGAGTGCCAGGCCCTGCGGTCCGCCGGGTACGACGTCAGCGTCATCTGTCCGAAGGGCCCGGGGGATCCACGGCTGGAGATCATCGACGGCGTCCGCATCCACAAGTACCGCCCCGCGCCCGCGGCCGCGGGCGCGCTCGGCTACCTGGTGGAGTTCGTCTACTCCTGGCTGCGCACGACCTGGCTGAGCCGGCGGGTCTGGCGGCGCCAGCCCTTCGACGTGCTCCAGGCCTGCAACCCTCCCGACACCTACTGGGCCCTCGCGCGGTACTGGAAGCGGCGCGGCGTCCGTTTCGTCTACGACCAGCACGACCTCAACCCCGAGCTGTTCCTGTCCCGCTTCGGCGAGCCCACCGGCCTGGCCGGCCGGGCGCAGCTGGCCGGGCTGCGCTGGCTGGAGCGGATGACCTACCGCACCGCCGACCACGTCATCTCCACCAACACCTCCTACCGCGACATCGCCTTCGCCCGCGGCGGGCTCGGCCCCGACGAGGTGACGGTGGTGCGCAGCGGCCCGGACACCGAGGCGATGCGCCCGGTCCTCCCGGCCACCGACGTGCTGCCCGCGCGGCGCCACTCGCTGGTCTACCTGGGGATCATGGGCCCGCAGGACGGCGTCGACCTGGTGCTCGACGTCGTCGACGAGCTGGTGCGGGCGCGGGGACGCCAGGACGTGTGCGCGACCCTGCTCGGCTTCGGCGACTGCTACGAGGACCTGGTGCGCCGCAGCCACGAGCTCGGCCTGGACGACGTCGTGACCTTCACCGGCCGGGCCGGACCGGAGATGATCGCCGAGCACCTCAGTGCCGCGACGCTCGGCGTCTGCCCCGACCTGAAGACGCCGCTCAACGACGTCTCCACGATGAACAAGACCATGGAGTACATGGCCTACGCGTTGCCGTCGGTGGCCTTCGACCTCGTCGAGACCCGGGTGTCCGGCCAGGACAGCTGCCTCTACGTCCCCTCGGGCGACGTGTCCGCGTTCGCCGACGCCGTCGAGCTGATCCTCGACGACCCCGAGCGCCGCGAGGCGATGTCGCTGCGCGCCCGCGAGCGGGTCCGCGAGGTCCTCGACTGGCGCCCGCAGCGCGCGGCGTACCTCTCGGTGTTCGACCGTTTGGTCGGCCGTGACCCGTCCGACCCGGCGTACGTGCCGGACACCCCCGACGAGCTGGGCCGCTTCGTGCGCGGCCGCGGCCCGCACCCGACCCCTCGGCGCCAGCCGCTGGGCGCATGAGGAGGAACTGATGCACATCTCGGTGATCGGCTGCGGCTACCTCGGCGCGGTCCACGCCGCCGGCCTGGCGGCGTTCGGGCACGACGTCGTCGGCATCGACGTGGACGCCGACAAGGTGGCCCGGCTGGCCGCCGGGCAGGCACCCTTCTTCGAGCCCGGTCTGGCCGACCTGCTCGCCGCCGCGACCGGCTCGCTGCGCTTCACCACCGACCTGGAGGCCGCGGCCGGCTGCACGGTGCACTTCGTCTGCGTCGGCACCCCGCAGCTGCCCGGCGAGAACGCCGCCGACGTCAGCCACGTCGAGGCCGCCGTGGAGATGCTGGTGCCGTACCTGCGCCCCGGCGACGTGGTCGTCGGCAAGTCCACCGTCCCGGTCGGCACCGCCGAGGCGCTGCTGGCCGAGCTCCGCGGCGCCTGCCCCGGCGTGACGCTCGTGTGGAACCCCGAGTTCCTGCGCGAGGGCCACGCCGTCCAGGACACCCTGCACCCGGACCGGCTGGTGGTCGGCCTGGCCGAGGACGGCGACGCCGACCACGCCCGGGCCGTGCTGCGCGAGGTCTACGCCCGCCCGATCGCCGGGGGCGTCCCCGTCATCGAGACCGACCTGGCGACCGCGCAGCTGGTCAAGGCCGCCGCGAACTCCTTCCTGGCCACCAAGATCTCCTTCATCAACGCGATGGCGGAGGTCTGCGAGGCCTCCGGCGGCGACGTCGTGCAGCTCGCCGCGGCGATCGGTCACGACGCGCGGATCGGTCAGCAGTTCCTGCGTGCGGGGCTCGGCTTCGGCGGCGGCTGCCTGCCCAAGGACATCCGCGCGTTCATGGCCCGCGCGGGCGAGCTCGGCGCCGACCAGGCGCTGGCGTTCCTGCGCGAGGTGGACGCGATCAACCTGCGCCGCCGGGTGCGCATGGTCGACCTGGCCCGGGCCGAGTGCCACGGCTCGATCGTGGGTCGCCGGATCGCGATCCTGGGCGCGGCCTTCAAGCCCGACAGCGACGACGTCCGCGACTCCCCGGCCCTCAGCGTCGCCGCCCAGATGTCGCTGCAGGGCGCCGAGGTCGTGGTCACCGACCCGCAGGCCATCGACAACGCGCGCCGCCGCTGGCCGGACCTGAAGTACGCCTTCACGGCCGAGGAGGCCGCGACCGGGGCCGACCTGGTGCTGCTGCTGACGGAGTGGCGCGAGTACGTCGACCTCGACCCCCACGAGCTGGGCGCCCTCGTGCAGCGGCGGCGGGTGCTGGACGGGCGCAACGCCCTCGACCCGGCGCGCTGGCGGGCCGCCGGCTGGACCTATCGCGCGCTCGGCCGACCGCTCACCGAGGCCCGGTCGTCCTGATGGCGACCACGACGGGGGCCTCCCGGCTGCGCGAGCTCATGGTGGACTCGCCCACCTCGGTGGGGGCGCGGCGCCGGGCCCAGCGCTGGGAGCTCTTCCAGCAGCTCTTCCCCTCCCTCGACCAGATGCGCGTGCTCGACCTCGGCGGCACCACGGAGGCCTGGCACCGCGCGCCGGTGCGACCGGCCGAGGTGGTCGTGCTCAACCTCCGCGAGCCCGGCGAGACCTCCGAGCCGTGGCTGCACCCGGTGCTGGGCGACGCCTGCACGGCGCGGGAGGTGCTCGCCGCGGCCGGCGCCCCCACGGCGTACGACCTGGTGTTCTCCAACTCCCTGATCGAGCACGTCGGCGGGCACGCCCAGCGCGCCGCCCTCGCCGCCGAGGTGCACGCGCTGGCCCCGCGACACTGGGTGCAGACGCCGAACCGCTACTTCCCGGTCGAGCCGCACTGGCTCTGCCCGGGCCTGCAGTTCCTGCCCCTCGGCGCCCGCGCACGGGTCGCGGCGGTGTGGCCGCTCGCCCACAGCCGCCCCGACACCCGTGCGGACGCGTTCGCCGAGGTGCAGTGGACCGAGCTCATCGGTCGCGCCGAGATGCGCGCCTACTTCCCGCGCTCCGAGCTCCACCACGAGCGGATGGCCGGCCTCACCAAGTCGCTGATCGCCGTCGCCCGCTGACCCTCCGCCGAGTCGGCGGGCTCAGCGGACCACGGCGGGCGACCAGGCCTGCTCGATCAGCAGCCGGGGCTCGGCCGTGGCCGTGGTGTCCAGCGCCCAGACGTCGGTGACGCCGGGCTCCTCGGTGCGGGGCAGCCCGTAGAGGATCGTGTCCTCGTCGAGCCACGCCGCCTGGTCGTCGACGCCTGCCGCCTCACCGGCCAGCACCGTCTCGGTGCCGGTGGCCAGGTCGAGCACCGCGAACGACCAGTGTGTCCCCGCCTCCGGGCCGTCGACCTTGTAGGCCAGCCGGGTGCCGTCGGGGGAGAGCGAGGGGCACTCGGCGTTCTCGCGGAGCCCGGTGAGCGTGCGCGCCTCGAGGTCGCCGCGCACGAGGTAGGTGCGACCGCCGGTCGCCGCGGTGGCGTAGAAGGTCCGGTCGTCGAGGAAGGTCACCCCCCACAGGTTGCGGTCGGCGGGCCGCACCTCCTCGCCGTCGAGGATCAGGGCGAACCGCTCGAGGTTGCCGCGCCCCTCGCCGCCGACGTCACGGATCTCGGTCGCGGTGGAGAAGCCGGTCTGCATGTAGGAGTGCCCGCTGACGAACGTCGTGGTCGCCACCAGGTCGGCATCGGGGGAGAGGCGGGTGCGGCTCGGGATCCCCGGCAGCGAGACGCGATGCTGCTCGGTGAGGTCGGCGTCGAGCTCGCGCAGCTCGTAGCGGGTCACCACGCCGCGCAGCGTGTGCAGGCACGACACGGTGCCGCCCACCGCGTCCACCCGGTCGCAGGCCACGTCGCTGATCACCCGCTCGCCGCCCGGCTCCGCGAGCGGTACGCCGGCGACCAGGCCGAAGCGGCTGTCGGTCCCGGTGTGGCGGAACAGGATCCGCGGGCCGTCCGGCAGCCCCGCCCGCCCCGCGACCGGTACGCCGGGGGGCGCGTCGTGCCGGTCGCGGTAGCGCTCGGCGTCGCGCAGGGCGAACACCGTGGTGGCCGCGGCGACGAGCACCAGGAGCGCGACGAAGACCCCCACCCGCAGCCGGCGGCTCACCGTGCCGCCTCGGCCCGGTCCAGCGGCGCGAGCACCACGAGCGCCGGCACCACCACCACCGCCAGCGCGGCCGCGACCAGCAGCAGCGCGGCCCCCGGGCCCACCCAGAACCACAGCAGCCCAAAGCCGGCCGAGGCGGCCATCCGGGCCAGCGCGACGACGGTCTGGGCGGAGGCGATCCCGCTGGCGCGCAGCGCGGGGGTGACGACCCGCCCGGCGATGGCAGCGAGCACCCCGTCGGTCGCGGCGTAGAAGAGGCCGAGCAGCGCGAGCGCGACCACGGTGCCCAGGGCGGGCGCCAGCGGGGCGGCGGCCGCGACGTAGGCCGCCAGCAGCGCCACGTGGCCGAGCACCATCGTCCGCGCCCGGCCGTACCGGTCGGCGATGCGTCCCAGCGGCAGCGCGAGCAGCAGGTAGGTCACGCTGGTGCCGACGTAGAGCAGCGGGAACCAGTGGGCCGCGAAGCCGCCGCGCTCGAGCAGCGCGAGGTAGACGAACCCGTCGCCGACGCTGAGCAGGCCGAGCACGCCCGCGACCACCAGCAGCCGCACCATCCCCGGCGCGGCCAGGTCGCGCCAGCGGGGGCCAGGGCCCCTGGGCCGGGCGGGTCGCACCGCCGCGGGGCTCGCCGTCCCCGCGGACGCCGGACGGTCCTCCACGAACAGCCCGAGCAGCACCACGCCGAGCAGCGCGAAGCCCAGCGAGACCATCATCACCGTGAGGTAGCCGTCGGGGATCCACCACAGGATCGCGAAGGCCAGCACCGGTCCGATCACCGCGCCGACGGTGTCGAGGCTGCGGTGCACCCCGAACGCGTACGCCGTGTGCTGCGGCGCGGTCGCGGCCGAGATGATCGCGTCGCGCGGCGCGCTGCGGATGCCCTTGCCGACCCGGTCGGCGGCGACCACGGCCGCGATCGCGCCGACGCCGGTGGCCAGCAGGAAGCCCACCCGGGCCACGCAGCTCAGCGCGTAGCCGGTCAGCGCGACCCATTTCGGATGTCCGCTGCGATCCGCGCTCCAGCCGCCGGCGATCCGCACCAGGGCGCTGACCCCCTGGTAGAGCGCGTCGATGAACCCGTAGGCGAGCGTCGAGACGCCCAGGCCCACCGTCAGGTAGAGCGGCAGGATCGCCGCGACCGACTCCGAGGAGATGTCGGTGAGCAGGCTGACGAAGCCGAGGGTGACCACGACCGGGGCCACCCGGCGGGGCGGGGGCGCCGACGACGCGGACACCGAGCCGGAGCTCCCCGCCTCCGGTGCGGGCGGTACCTGGCGCAGCGAGACGTACACGTCAGGACCGCGTCAGGTCCGTCGGGTGCGGAGCACGGCGAAGACCGCGTAGGAGCCGTCCTCGGGGGATGCGGTGACCACCACCGAGCTGGCCTGCCAGGCGAAGAAGGCCGCCTCGGCGCCGCTGGCCGCCCGCCCGGGCACCTCGCGGAAGCCGAGGGCGCTCAGGTGCCGGCGGTAGAAGGCGAGCACCTGATCGGCCTCGCCGCCGGTGGCGGTGAAGGTGACCTGGAGCCGCCCCGGCGCGGGGGAGACGCTGGAGGTCAGTACCCGGGTCCCGGGTGCCAGTGGGAGGACGCGTCGGGGGTGACCGTCCACGAGCTCGCCCTCGGCGGACCCGGGTCCGTCGACGGTGCGGACCACCGGGTCGCGGCGCTGCCCCGGACTCGTCCCCGGCAGCTTTCCGGGCCCGGCGCCCGGATCGGCCCGCCCGGTCTCGGACCCGGTCCCGGGGTCGGCCTCGATGCCGCCGGGACCCGGGTCGGCGCCGTCGCTGGGCGGCGAGCCGGGCGGTCGCCCTGACGTCTCGCCCTCGCCGGGACCTCCCGGCGCGTCGGGGTCGGGGTCACCACCCGTGCCGTCCGTGGCGCCGGCCGAGAGGGCGGCGGAGACCGGGTCCGAGGGGTCCTGGCCGGGGTCCTCGCGCAGGGTCGCGATCACCACCGCGCCCAGGCACAGCACCCCGAGGACGTACAGGACGAGGAACCGGCGGCCGAACTGCACCCTCATCGTCCCTCCTGGGAGGCGGCGCGCCCCTCGGCGCCGCACCCCGTGAATCTAGGAAGCGCCCGGAGGGGTCGAAGGGCAACCCCGACCACATACCCAATCCGAGGGAGGAGGGTCGGAGGAGGGCTGTACCGGCACCCGGGCAGCGTCGCCGCGCACGGGGGGAAGTGGGCGACCCATCAGTCGTCGGGCTGCCCGCCGGGGGGTCGGACCACGCACACACCGGTGGGAGTGGACTCCCGCAGCGGGGGCGGCTGGGAGCGTTCTCACCGGTTCGACGACTGATGGGTCGAGGGGTCGCAACCCCGGGCACCACCCTGCGCGAGGACGACGCCCGCTGCATCCCCAATATGCGGCAGCCGCGGAGCCGTTCGTGTCGGAGCGCTTCCGTAGACTCTCGGGGTCCCTCCGTGTCGGTCCCGACCGGGGGCGCTCGTGCTGCCGTCCGGCGCGAGCGACCACTCCGAACTTCCGAGGAGCCACGTGAGTCTCAACGGCCTCGCCGATGCCGTGCTCGCCGACCCGACCCTCGCCGGTGCCCTGGCCGACGCCGGCCCCGGAAAGGTCAGGTCCCTGGACCTCACCGCCCCCGAGTCGCTGCGCCCGTTCGTGGTCACCGGCCTGGTCCGCGAGGGCCGCACGGTGCTCGCGGTGACGGCGACCTCGCGCGAGGCCGAGGACCTGGTCGACGCTCTCGGCTGCTTCCTGGACCCCGCGACGGTGGCCTACTACCCCAGCTGGGAGACGCTGCCGCACGAGCGGCTCAGCCCCCGCAGCGACACCATCGGGCGCCGGCTCGCGGTCCTGCGCCGCCTGTGCCACCCCGGTGACGACGTCAGCAACGGGCCCCTGCAGGTCGTGGTCGCGCCGGTGCGCTCGGTGCTCCAGCCGCAGGTCAAGGGCCTCGGCGACCTGGCCCCGGTGGAGATCGTCTCCGGCGCCAGCGCCTCCCTCGACGACGTCGTACGCCGGCTGGCCGACGCCGCCTACTCGCGCGTCGACCTGGTCGAGAAGCGCGGCGAGTTCGCGGTGCGCGGCGGCATCGTCGACGTCTTCCCGCCCACCGAGGAGCACCCGCTCCGGGTGGAGTTCTGGGGCGACGAGGTCGAGGAGATCCGCGCCTTCTCCGTCGCCGACCAGCGCACCCTGGAGAAGGTCGAGCGGCTCTGGGCGCCGCCGTGCCGCGAGCTGCTGCTCACCGAGGAGGTGCGCGCGCGTGCCGCCGAGCTCGGCCGCAGCCACCCCCAGCTGCTCGAGCTCACCGACAAGATCGCCGCCGGCATCGCCGTCGAGGGCATGGAGTCCCTGGCCCCGGTGCTCGTCGACGACATGGAGCTGCTGGTCGACCTGATGCCCGCGCGCACCCACGTGCTGGTCATGGACCCCGAGCGGGTCCGCACCCGCGCCCAGGACCTGGTCGCGACCAGCGAGGAGTTCCTCGGCGCCAGCTGGGCCGCGGCGGCCAGCGGCGGGACGGCCCCGATCGACCTCGGCGCCGCGTCGTACCGCTCGGTCGGCGACGTACGCGACCACGCCCTCGACCTGGGGCTGCCCTGGTGGACGCTGAGCCCGTTCGGCCTCGACGACCAGCAGGCCGCGCCGGTCCCGTCCTCGGCCGAGGACGCCGGCGTGCCGAGCCGCGGGCTGCCGATGCGCCCGGTCGACGCCTATCGCGGCGACACCGAGCGCGCCACCCGCGACCTGCAGCGCTGGACCGACGACGGCTATCGCGCGGTGCTCGTCTACGCCGGGCACGGCTCCGCGGAGCGTGCCGTGGAGGTGCTCAGCGAGCGGGACGTCTCCGCGCGCTTCCTCGAGGGCATCGAGAGCGGCGAGGAGCTGCTGCCGACCACCGTGGCGGTCACCGTCGGCGGGCTGGCGCACGGCTTCGTCGACGACACCAACCGGCTGGTGCTGCTGACCGGCGACGACGTGTCGGGGCAGAAGAGCTCCACGCGCGACATGCGCAAGATGCCGGTGCGCCGGCGCAAGCAGATCGACCCGCTCGAGCTCAAGACCGGCGACTACGTCGTGCACGAGCAGCACGGCGTGGGCCGCTTCGTGGAGATGAAGCAGCGCGAGGCCGGCGGCGCGGTGCGCGAGTATCTCGTCCTCGAGTACGGCGCCTCCAAGCGCGGCGCCCCGCCGGACCGGCTCTACGTGCCGGCCGACGCCCTCGACCAGGTGACCCGCTACGTCGGCGGCGAGCAGCCCAGCCTGGACCGTCTCGGCGGCGCCGACTGGACCAAGCGCAAGAACCGCGCCCGCAAGGCGGTCCGGGAGATCGCCGCCGAGCTGATCAAGCTGTACGCCGCGCGCCAGGCCACCAAGGGCTACGCCTTCGGCCCGGACACGCCCTGGCAGCGCGAGCTCGAGGACGCCTTCCCCTTCACCGAGACCCCCGACCAGCTCAGCACCGTCGAGGAGGTCAAGGCCGACATGCGCCAGACCGTCCCGATGGACCGGCTGATCTGCGGCGACGTCGGCTACGGCAAGACCGAGATCGCGGTGCGCGCGGCGTTCAAGGCGGTGCAGGACGGCAAGCAGGTGGCCGTCCTGGTGCCGACCACGCTGCTGGTCACCCAGCACCTCTCGACGTTCGCCGAGCGGATGAGCAACTTCCCGGTCAACCTCAAGGCGCTCTCGCGCTTCCAGAGCGACAAGGAGGCCAAGGAGGTGATGGCCGGCCTCGCCGACGGCACCGTCGACATCGTGGTCGGCACCCACCGGCTGCTGAACCCCGACATCCGGTTCAAGGACCTCGGCCTGATCATCGTCGACGAGGAGCAGCGCTTCGGTGTCGAGCACAAGGAGCAGATGAAGCGGCTGCGCACCTCCGTCGACGTGCTCTCGATGTCCGCGACGCCGATCCCGCGCACCCTGGAGATGGCGATCACCGGCATCCGCGAGATGTCCACGATCGCGACCCCGCCGGAGGAGCGGCACCCGGTGCTCACCTACGTCGGTCCCTACGAGGACCGCCAGGTGGTCGCCGCGCTGCGCCGCGAGCTGCTCCGCGACGGCCAGGTGTTCTACATCCACAACCGGGTCAACTCCATCGAGAAGGCCGCCGCCCGCCTGCGCGAGCTGGTGCCCGAGGCGCGGGTCGCGACCGCGCACGGCCAGATGGGGGAGAAGCAGCTCGAGCAGGTCATGCTCGACTTCTGGGAGAAGCGCTTCGACGTGCTGGTCTGCACGACGCTGGTCGAGTCCGGCCTCGACGTGTCCAACGCCAACACGATGATCATCGAGCGTGCCGACACCCTCGGCCTGTCCCAGCTGCACCAGCTGCGCGGCCGGGTCGGCCGCTCGCGCGAGCGGGCATACGCCTACTTCCTCTACCCCGGCGAGAAGCCGCTGACCGAGACCGCCCACGAGCGGCTCGCGACCCTGGCCCAGCACTCCGACCTCGGCGGCGGCATGGCGATCGCGATGAAGGACCTGGAGATCCGCGGCGCCGGCAACCTGCTGGGCGGCGCGCAGTCCGGGCACATCGAGGACGTCGGGTTCGACCTCTACGTCCGACTGGTCGGCGAGGCGGTCAACGAGTTCAAGGGCGACACCGAGCCCGAGCTCAACGAGGTGCGCATCGAGCTGCCGGTCGACGCCCACCTGCCGCACGACTACATCCCCAGCGAGCGGCTGCGCCTGGAGATGTACAAGCGCCTGGCCGAGGTGCGCACCGACGAGGACGTCGACGCCATCAACGAGGAGCTCGTCGACCGGTACGGCGAGCCGCCGATCGTCGTCATCTCGCTGCTGCTGGTCGCGCGGTTCCGGGCGCGGGCGCGGCAGGCGGGGGTCGGCGAGGTCACGATCGCGGGCAAGAACGTCCGTTTCGCACCGGTCTCGCTGCCCGAGTCGCGGGTGGTGCGGCTGAACCGGATGTACCCGCGCTCCATCGTCAAGCCCCAGGTCGACACGATCCTGGTGCCGCGACCGCAGACCGCACCGGTCGGGGGCAAGCCCATCGACGGGATCGCCCTGCTTGAATGGGCCCGCCATGTGATCGACGCCATCATCGACCCCGACAATGCGGTCACCAAGACCGACCCGAAGTCGAAGCCCTAGGAGCCCCTGTGCGCCGTCCGCTCGTGTCCCTCGCCGCCGCCGTCGTCCCGCTCGTGCTGCTCAGCGGCTGCGGAGCCGTCGGCACCGACCTGCGCCCGGGGGCCGCCGCGGTGGTTGACGACGAGGTCGTGTCGATGTCGGAGGTCGAGGACGTCAGCGACAGCCTGTGCACGGTGCTGGTCAGCCAGACCGCCCCGGGCGCCGCTCCGGGTGCCCCCGCCGCGTCGTACCCCATGGGCGTGGTGCGCGCCGCCGCCCAGCGCGGCCTCGCGCTCAACATCGTGGCCGACCGGATCGCGGCCGAGCAGGGCATCGACGTGAGCGAGGACCTGGAGGCCGGGATCGCGACGGTCCGCAACGCCTACCAGGGCGTCGACCCTGCGCTGCTCGAGGAGGCGATGCCGGGGTTCACCGGCGACGGCCACCTCGACCTGGTGCTCACCGCCTGGGGTCGCGAGGACCTCGGGGAGCAGGCCACCGAGGAGGAGGCACGCGCCCGCGGCTACGAGCTGGGCGCCGAGTGGGCCGACGAGCACGGACTGGAGTCCAACCCGGTCTTCGACAGCCTCGAGATCGGCGAGGGCGGGGTCGCCGCCGCGCGCGAGGACCTGTCGGTGCCGGCCTCCGACTGGGCCCGGATGGCCGCCACGCCGGCGTCCCAGGCCGAGGTCGCCGAGGTCACCCGTGGGCTGCCCGCCAACCAGCTCTGCAACGGCTGAACGAGCCGCGATGCCGGAGACCGGACCGGGGGCGCCGCCCGCGCTGGAGGAACTGCTCGAGGTGATGCGCCGACTGCGGGCCGAGTGTCCGTGGAAGGCGGAGCAGACGCACCGCTCGCTCGCGCGCTACCTGCTCGAGGAGACCCACGAGACCCTCGAGGCCATCGACACCGGCGACGCCGCACACCTGCGCGAGGAGCTCGGCGACCTGCTGCTGCAGGTGTACTTCCACGCCGTCATCGCCGAGGAGTCCGGCGCCTTCGACCTCGACGACGTCGCCCGCGGCATCACCGACAAGATGGTGCGCCGCAACCCGCACGTCTTCGCGCCGGCCGAGCCAGGCGCGGACCGCGAGCGCCCCGGTGACGCCGCCGCCGTCAACGAGGCATGGGAGGCGATCAAGGCCGAGGAGAAGAGTGCCCGCACCTCGGTCCTCGACGGCATCGCGCCCACCCTCCCTGCCCTGCTGTACGCCGACAAGGCCCTCGACCGCCTCGCCCGTGCCGGCCGGCCGCTCACCCCCGACCCCGCCTCGCCCGACCTCGGCGAGCGCCTTCTCGCCCTGGTCGCCGAGGCCCGCGCCGCCGGGATCGACCCCGAGCAGGCGCTCCGCGACACCGTCCGCGAGCACACCCGCGGCCACTGACCGTAGGTCCGCTGGTCAAGACCCGCACAGGGGCGTGGCCCCGCCTGCTGGGTGCTGGCGGGGTCCGGGGGCGGGCGATCTACTCGTCCGGCGGGTGGGCGGTGAGGAGGCGAGTGGTGGCCCGGTCCTTCACGAGGTGAAGGCCGTGGGGTGATCGCCAGAGGTAGGTCGCGGCGTCGGTCTTGTCGTAGGTCCAGGCCGTGTGGGTCTTGGCCCGGTGATGTCGCCGACACAACGGCGCCAGGTTGCAGCTGCACGTCGGTCCGTCCGCACCGTGTGCGGTGACGTGGTCGGTGTCGCAGCGGCGGGCCGGGCGTTCACACCACGGAAAGGCGCACACCGGCTGGGTGAGCCGGGTCTGCTCGGTGAGCTTGTCGGGGATCGCATAGGCGTCGGTGTGGTGGTGGCCCTCGAGGTCGATGACCGGCTTGATCACCACCTGCGCGTCGCTGCTGCACCAGTCGCGGACCTGGTCGGTGGAGACGATCGAGCGGGTCTCCTCGACGTGGGCGATGCCGGCCTCGTTGCGACTGATCGCAGCGTCGGAGAGGTGGACGTGGATGACGACCTGCCGCGGCTTGAGGACCGACGCGGTGCCGTCACCTGCTTCGGCGCGGAGGTCGAAGGCGAGCTGTCGTCGGGCGAGCTCGCCGGCGGCCATCGAACGACGCACGTCCAACGACTCGGCGGACCCGAGCACCGCCAGCTCCTCGGCTCCGTGGCGGATCGCAGTTTCCAGGTCCATTGCGTCGGCGAGGTCGAGGACCCCTTCGACGTGGACGATGCCCTCGTGGGCGGCCTCGCGGGTGTGCACGTCGAAGCGTCGCCCGTCCGCGGCCTCGCGGCGCTGCTTCTCCGCACCCTCGGGGTCGAACATCGCCCGGGCTCGGTCGACGAGCCGCCCGATCGCCGCCCACCCGATCTTGTCGACGGACGCGGCGAGCTGGCGGTCCACGAACTCGGCGCCGGCCGGCGGCAGCGTGGTGGTGAGCTGCGCGATCCGGCGTCCCTTCCAGACGGGGACGTCGCCGGCGCGAATGCGCTTGAAGATCCGCGGCAGCCGGTGGGCCAGCTCCAGGGCATCGCCGACGAGGCCTCGGGCGGCGTCGGTGGACATGCCGAGCGCGGCACCGAGCTCCATCGGTGCGAACTCCGCGACCAGCGGCGTCCCCTCACCTGCGAGCGGGACTGCCAGCTCTCCGAACACCAGCCCGGCGGCGGGCTCAGCGTCGGTGACCGTCTCCTCCGGGTGCATCGCCGCCCACACCAGGGCGGCCTCCAGGATCAGCACCTCGCCCCGCTGCACCGCGGCCCGCTGCTCCTGCGCGAACGCCAGCACGGCGGCTGGGGTGTCGCAGTCGGGGAGCTCGTGGTCGGGCATGCCTCATTCTACTCGAACGCACGTTCGAGAACAAGAGGTTCTCCACTGCGGCCTCGACAGGCTTGCCCAACGGGGGCGCCGGCCGTGGTCTCGACGAACTCGACCAGCGGGCTGCGCCCGACCAACAGCTCCGCCCACGACCCCCGCGGGTGGGCTCGGTGTCTCCCGACGTGGGTACCTTGGCGCGGTGACGACGACTGCGGAGCCCGACGCTGTGTCCGCGCCACGCTGGGTGGTGGGGGACCTGCTGCGCGCGGTCGCGCTGGTGAGCGTGGTGGCGGGCGCGAGTGGATGGGGCTTCGTGGGCTTCGCGCTGTTCATGCTGGTGCTGGGCGGCACGATGATCCCGCGCGCCCTCGGCACGCCGACGTCCCTCGACGTCACCTACTCCTCGGTGCTGCTGCTGGGCGCGTGGGCGGCGGTCCTCGACCTCTACCTGCGCTTCGCCTGGCTGGACACCGTCGTGCACGCCGCGGCGACCGGGCTCATCGCCGTGGTCGCGTACGTCGTGATGGTGCGGGTCGCGATGCTGCCCGTCGAGGTGTCGCGCGCAGGCCGGGTCGTGGTGGCGACCGGCGTGGGCACCGCGCTCGCGCTCGTGTGGGAGGTACTGGAGTGGGCCGGCCATCTCCTGGCCGACGACCGGATCCAGGTCGGCTACGAGGACACCCTCGGCGACCTGGTCTCCGGCCTGGTGGGCGCCGCCGTCGCCGGCGCCGTCCTGCTGAGCGACACCCTCGTGCGTGACGCCGCCGGGCCACGAGCAGGATCTCGGCCATGAGAAGACCCCCGGCGCGGCCGCACCCGCGCCACCCCAGCGTGTCGGTGGTCATCCCCGCCCGCGACGACGCCGCCGCCCTCGAGCGCTGCCTGACGTTGCTGGCCCGTCAGAGCGTCGCGGCGTACGAGGTGATCGTGGTCGACAACGCCTCCACCGACGAGACCGCGGAGGTCGCCGGCCGCCACGGCGCCCGGGTGGTGCACGAGGCGACGCCCGGCATCCCGCAGGCGGCCGCGACCGGGTACGACGCGGCGCGCGGCGACGTCATCGCCCGGCTGGACGCCGACTCACGGCCCGGGCGGACCTGGGTCTCGCGGATCGGGCGCCGGATGGCCGACCCCCGCCTGGACGCGGCGACCGGGACCGGCAGGTTCTACGACCTGCCCCCGCTGCTCGGCCGCCCGGTGGCGCTGGTCTACCTCGGGGCCTACTACGCGCTGTGCCACCTCGCGCTCGGCCACACCGCGCTGTGGGGCTCCAGCATGGCGCTGCGCCGCTCGGCCTGGGAGCGCGTGCGCGACCGCGTGCACCGCGACGACGCCGAGCTGCACGACGACCTCGACCTCGCCTTCGTGCTCGGCCCGCACGCCCGCATCCGCCTCGACCCCAGCCTCGACGTGGGCGTCTCCGCGCGCTCGCTGCACGGCCTCGCCCAGCTGCGCCGCCGCCTGGACCGCGCCGTCCGCACGCTGCGCGTCAACTGGGCCGACCAGCCGCCGTGGCTGCGTTGGCGCGACCGGTTCGACCGCGACCGGGCTACCAGCCGATCGTCATCCACAAGAACAGCTGCGTGACGAGGAACCCGCTCAGGAAGTTCAGCCACAGGAACCGGCGCCACCCGGCGTTCGCGCGCTCGCACTCCGCGTCGCTCAGGCGCACGTACGGCGCGACGTTGGCGACGTAGGGCAGCACCAGCAGCGCCGACAGGGAGGCCGGCCACGGCAGGGTGAGCAGCAGCAGCCCGGCCACGACGTAGCAGCCGAGCGCGAACCAGGTGGTCGTCGAGGCACCCATGACGGTCCCGACCGAGCCGATCCCGCCGGCCCGGTCGGCCTCGATGTCCTGCACCGCACCGAAGGCGTGCGAGCCCATGCCCCACAGGAAGAACCCGGCCAGCGCCGCGAACGAGGTCGCGTCGAGCGAGGCCCCGCTGATCGCCAGCCCGAAGACGGCAGGGGAGACGAAGTGGGTGCTCGAGGTGATCGAGTCCAGGAACGGGCGCTCCTTGAACCGCAGCCCCGGCGCGGAGTAGGCGACCACCGCGAACACGCTCACCGCCAGCACCGCGGTCGAGGCGAGGTCGCCGAGCGCGACCAGCGCCACCACGAACGGCAGGTTCGAGAGCACCGCCGCCCAGATCGTGCGCCGGTGCACGCCGCGGTCGAGCACGACCCCCTCGACCCCGCCCTTGCGCGGGTTGCGGATGTCGGACTCATAGTCGAAGACGTCGTTCACCCCGTACATCAGCAGGTTGTACGGCACCAGGAACCACAGCGTCCCCAGCACCAGGACCCACCACTCGGCGGCGCCGTCGGGGCGCCCGCCGGCGAGCAGGTACGCCGCGGCGAACGGGTAGGCGGTGTTGATCCAGCTCAGCGGTCGTGACGACGCGAGGACCTGGCCCCAGGCGCTCACCGAGCAGGCCGATCGGACCGATCGGGCCGGTCGAGCACCCGGTCCACCAGCAGCGCGAGCGCGGGCAGGCCGGCGACGGCCGCCACCGGCCAGGCGAAGTCCTCGATCGGGGCGAGGCCGATCTTGAGCCCGGAGATCTGGTCGTCGACGTAGCCGAACAGGTCCACCGCGATCATCAGGTTGTCGAAGACGGCGGTCAGCACCATCAGCGCGGCCAGGGTGAGGCCGGTCGCGGCCCACCAGCGCCGGTCCGGACGTCCCACGACCGCAGCGACGGCGAGCACCGCGAGGGTCACCGCGACGAACGCGGAGGAGACGAGCACGTAGGTCATCGCAGCGCCTCCCGCTGCCCGCGGTCCCCGCTGCTCAGGGAGCCCAGCAGCATCCGGAACAACCCGTGCAGCACCATCGTCACGTAGCACAGGAACACGATGAAGAAGAGCTCCTCCAGCGGCAGCTCGGGAGCCACCTCGATACCGGTCATGGCCTCCGACTCGCCGCGGTGGTAGATCTCCAGGCCGATCGCCACCAGGTCCCAGGCGAGGAAGTAGACCAGCCCGACCGCGAGCAGCACGAGCGCGCGACGGGGCCGGTCGAAGACGAACAGCTTCCAGCGGTGGTCGACCAGGCCCATGCAGAACCCCGAGACGATGATCGACGCCAGGTACGCCAGGCTCATGCGCCCCGTCCTGCGCCCGCGACCAGCGACGGCCCGGGGGAGGTGTCTCCCCGCAGCCGCTTGAGCACCAGCTCGGCGCTGATCAGGCACATGGGCAGACCGACGCCGGGGCGGGTGGCGTAGCCGGCGTACACCAGGCCCTCCACCTTGCGCGAGACGTTGGCGGCGCGGAAGAACGCGCTCTGCTTGAGGGTGTGGCCGGGGCCGAGCATTCCGCCGCTCCAGGAGTTGAGGTCGGCCGCGAAGTCGGCCGGCCCGATCGTACGGCGAACCTCGACCCGCGAGGCGAGGTCCGACACGCCGGCCCAGGAGCCGATCTCGGCGATCGCGGCATCGACGGCCTTCTCGACCCCCGGGTCGCCGGCGCCGTCGAGGCCACCGCGACCGATGCCGGTGTCGGCCGGCACGGGGATCAGCACGAAGAGGTTCTCCTTGCCCGCGGGCGCCACGCTCGGGTCGGTCGCGGAGGGCCGGCACACGTAGAGCGACGCCGGGTCCGGGACCTGCCGGGCGGAGCCGAAGATGTCGTCGAAGTTGCGCCGCCAGTCACGGGTGAAGAACAGCGAGTGGTGGGCGAGCTCGGGCAGCTCGCCGTCGACGCCCAGCAGCGCGAGCACGCCGCCCGGCCCCGGGTCACGGCGGCGCCACCACGACTCGGGGAAGGTCTGCAGGTCGCGCGGCAGCAGCCGGGTCTCCAGGTGGTGCAGGTCGGCGGCGCCCACGACCAGGTCGGCGTCCAGGTCGTGCCGCGCGCCGTCGGCATCGACGTAGCGGACCCCCTCGACCCGGGCCGAGCGCCCGCTGCGGGTGGTGCGGACCGCCTCGACGGTGCACCCGGTGCGCAGCCGGGCGCCGCGCGCGGCGGCCAGCCGCGCGATCGCGTCGATGATCGTGGTGAACCCGCCCTGCGGGTAGCGCACGCCGTCGGCGAGGTCCATCCAGCTCATCAGGTGGTACATGCTGGGCGCGCGCTCGGGGGAGGTGCCGAGGAAGACCGCCGGGTAGCCGAGCACCTGGCGCAGCCGCTCGTCGTCGAAGCGGGCCCCGACGTGGGACTCCAGCGACCGGGTCAGCAGCGAGGAGAGTCGCGGTCCGTTGCGCAGCACCTCGGCGTTGAGCATGGTGGTGGGGGAGTCGAAGCTGGTGTAGAGGAAGCGCTGCACCGCCAGCTCGTAGACATGCTGGGCGGAGTCGAGGTACGCCGACAGCGCGGCCCCGCCGCCCGGCTCGACAGACTCGAAGAGCGCCTCGTTGGCCGCCCGCTCGCGGCGCAGGTCGAGGGGCTGCTCGCGGCCCTCGAAGAAGACCCGGTAGCCCGGGTCGAGGGTGACGAGGTCGAGCTGCTCGGCCGTGGAGGTGCCGAGCAGCTCGAAGAAGTGGTCGAAGACCTCGGGCATCAGGTACCACGACGGGCCGGTGTCGAAGCGGTAGCCGTCGACCTCCCAGCGACCCGCGCGGCCGCCGACGACGTCCTGGCGCTCGAGCAGGTCGACCGACCAGCCCTCGTGGGCCAGCAGGGCGGCCGTGGCCAGCCCGCTGATCCCGCCGCCGATGACGACGGCGGTGCCGGGCGGGGTGGCGGTGGCGGCGCCGCGGTGCGCGGCCCTCATCGGGGGCCCCGCAGCAGGCAGCGGGCGGCGATGCGGGCCTTGACCGGCCCGGGGACCCGCACCCGGCGGGCGCGGATCTCACTTGCCGGCGTACGCCGCAGCCGGGCGGCGAGCTCGGCGAAGAGCCCGTGGGCGACGCTGACGGCGCGCCGGCTGCTGGGCGGCAGGTCGGGGATCACCGCCGCGGCGGCCGCGAGGTCGGCGTCGATGTCGTCGAGCAGCCGGTCGCGGGTCGCATCGTCGAGCCGCGCCGGGTCCACGCCGGGGAAGTAGCTGCGTCCCAGCAACCCGTCGTCGGTGGCCAGGTCGCGCAGGAAGTTGACCTTCTGGAAGGCCGCGCCGAGGCGCTGGGCGCCGCCGGCCAGCGCGTCGTACGCCGTGTCGGGCTCGGGCTCCTCGGCGAGGAACGCGCGCAGGCACATCAGCCCGATCACCTCGGCCGAGCCGTAGACGTAGCGATCGAAGCTCGCCTGGTCGTGCTCGGCGCGGAACAGGTCGGTGCGCATCGAGGCGAAGAACGGGTCGATGAGGTCGTGGCCGATGCCGCACCGGCGGGCGGTGCGGGCGAAGGCGTGGACGACCAGGTTGCTGCTGTGTCCGCGCACCAGGGCCACGCGGACCTCGGCCTCCAGCTCGTCGAGGACGTGGGCCTGCTGGGCGCGGGTGGAGTCGGGGCGCGGTGCGTCGACGACCTCGTCGGCGACCCGGACCAGCGCATAGACGTTGCGCACCTGGGTGCGGACCGGCTCGGCGAGCAGCCGGCTGGCGAGGCCGAAGGAGCTGGAGTAGCGCTCGATCACCAGCGCCGCACTGGCCTCGGCGACCTGGTCGTAGAGCAGGTGGGGGCCGTCGGGGGGCGGCTCGGCGCTCGGCTCGGGGCGGGGCTCGACGGCGCTCATGCGGTGCCCCGGCCGATCCGGGCGGCGAGGTCGCGCACCCAGTCCAGCAGGTCCGGTGGGACGTCCAGCCCGGCGGTGCAGGCCACGGCGGCGTCGACATGCGCGGCGACCAGGTCGGTGACGAAGGCCCGCGAGCCACCGGCCTCGAGCGCGTCGCGCACCCGGGCGGCGTCGTCGGGGCCGAGCGCGGCGTCACCGAGGTGGCGCTGCACCTGCGGCCAGGCGGCGGTGGAGCGGGCGTGCACGACCAGCGGGGTGCGCTTGCCCTCGCGCAGGTCGCCGAGGTTGCTCTTGCCGGTCTCGCGCGGGTCGCCGAAGACCCCGAGCAGGTCGTCGAGGAGCTGGAAGGCGACACCGAGCCGGCGCCCGACCTCGCCCAGGCCGTCGATGACGGCCGGGTCGGCGCCGGCCAGCACGGCGCCTGCCTGCATGGGCAGCTGGAAGGAGTAGACGGCCGTCTTGTGCTCGGCCACGGCGAGGACCTCCGCCAGCGTGGGCTCGGCCAGGCCGAGGGAGTGCCGGACGTCGGCGAGCTCGCCGGCGGCGGAGACCCGGATCGCGTGGTCGAGCAGGTCGAGCAGCCGGCGTACGACGGCGGGCTCGAGCGGGGCCGTGGCCACCGCCCGCAGCGACCCGGCCAGGGCGAGGTCGCCGGTGAGGACCGCGCCGGCGACCGCATAGGTCGCGGCCGCCTCGGGGGAGGCGCCGGCGTCGGTCGCCTCGCGGCGGAAGGACCCCGGCGTGCTCGCGCGCCCGCGGCGTACGTCGTCGCCGTCGATGACGTCGTCGTGGACCACGAACGCGGTGTGCAGCAGCTCCACGGCCTCGGCGACCTGGGGCACCGCGGCGCCGGCGACGCCACCGAGCAGGTCGTGGACCGCGTGGACCAGCCGCGGGCGGAAGCGCTTGCCGCCGCGGCCGGCGTCGAACAGGGCGGCCGCCAGCAGCGCGGTCCCGGGGGGCGGGTCGAGCGGGTCCGGTGCGACGCGACGCTCGAGGGTCGTGGCGCCGGTCGTCCGCTTGCCGGTCATCGGGGCACCGCCGAGGCCCAGCCGGCCGCGTCCAGCCGCGGCACCTGGAGCGCGAGCCAGGGGCTGAGCGCCCACGGCGCGGCGTCGAGTGCCGCGCGCAGCTCGGTGTCGCTGATCCAACGGGTCTCCTCGACCTCGGCGGGGTTCGGAGCGGGAGTGCCGGAGGTGCGCGCCGTCCACACCGGACAGATCTCGTTCTCGACGAGCCCGCTGGCATCGACCGCGCGGTAGCGGAAGTCCGGCACGACCTGCTCGAGGTCGACGACCTCCAGCCCGAGCTCGTGGGCGGCGTAGCGGTGGATCGTGTCGGTCAGCTCCTCGCCGGGGCGCTGATGGCCGCAGAAGGAGTTGGTCCACACGCCGGGCCAGGTGCGCTTGGTGACCGCGCGGCGGGTGAGCAGCAGCCGGCCCGCGTCGTCGCGGACGTAGCAGGAGAACGCCAGGTGCAGGGGGGTGTCCTCGGTGTGCACGGTGGCGCGGGGCGCGGTCCCGCAGGGCGCGCCGTCGTCGTCGACGAGGACGACGAGGTCCTCGACCATCCCCGGCTCGGGCTCCGCGGCCGCCTCGTTGGGTCGCTCCACCGGCGCTTCCTCCCGCTCGTGTCACCTGTTGTGTCGCCCGGCGAGGTGCGTCCTGCGCCGGTCTTCCAGGTTCGGAGCCGTGCGGGAACTTGGATTGGTCGGGTCGCAGGTGGTCTGGACAGCTGCACCACACCGGTCTCCCGGAGGCCGCGTGACGCAAGTGACGCTACCGCTCAGCGCGCCCGCGCGCGAGGGGC
The DNA here is from genome assembly GCF_011420305.2 of Nocardioides ochotonae. NCBI lineage: Bacteria > Bacillati > Actinomycetota > Actinomycetes > Propionibacteriales > Nocardioidaceae > Nocardioides > Nocardioides ochotonae. Next base: position 785,738 of record NZ_CP061769.1, read on the forward strand.
GCGGCTCAGCCGCGCAACGGCCCCAGGATCGTCAGCGCCGCGCCGGCGGGGTCGGCGATCGCGCACATGCGTCCGTACGGCGTGTCCTGGGGCGCGGTGAGGACGCGGCCGCCGAGCTCGGTGGTCCGGGCGGCGGCCGTGTCGGCGTCGGGGACCTGCAGGTAGACCCGCCATCCCGGGTCCTGGTCCTCGGCGGTGGCGTCCATGATCCCTACCCGGGCCTCCTGGCTCCTGCCGACGGTGGCGTAGCGGAAGTCCTCGGTGTCGCTCACGGTGTGCAGGTCCCAGTCGAAGGTGTCGCGGTAGAAGTCCGAGGAGTCCGGGTAGCGGGCGGTGGCCAGCTCGAACCAGGCCGGCGCGCCGTCCTCGGAGATCGCCGAGAACCCCGGGTGCGACAGCGGCTGCCACACGCCGATGCCGTGGCCCTGGGGGTCGGTGAGGAAGCCCATGTGCCCGGCGTCGCCGACCTGCATCGGGCCCGCCTCCACCGTCGCGCCGTGGGCGGTCGCCCGCTCCAGCGTCGCCGCGAGGTCGTCGCTGTGCAGGTAGACCGACCAGGCGGCCGGGCCCATCGAGCCCCCGGCGTTGTCCATGCAGCCGGCCACCGGCAGGCCGTCGTGGAAGAACATGAAGTAGCCGTCGAACTCCTCGCTGGCCTCACCGGCGCGCCACCCGAGGATCTCGCCGTAGAAGCGGCGGGCCTGGTCGGTGTCGGAGGTGAACAGCTCGATCCAGCTGGGCTCGCCGGCGGTCGGGGTGGTGTGCATCGTGGGCTCCTGGGGACGGGGGATGCTGCCTCTACGGACCCGCGCCGGGGCGCTGACTCATCGCCCGGCTGGGATACTTCGTCCCGGCGCCCCCAGCCCGCCCAGACCCCCCCAGACCCACCGACGCCAGGACCTCCGTTGCCCCAGAGCCCGCCGACCGCACCCGCCACCGCGACGGCCGAGGTGTCCACGGCCCGCCGCTGGGCCTCCCTCGCGGTGCTCTCGGCCAGCCTGCTCGTGGTCACGATGGACCTCACGATCCTCAACGTGGCGCTGCCCGACCTCGCCGCCGACCTGCGCCCGTCGGCCACGGAGCAGCTGTGGATCGTCGACGTCTACTCCCTGGCGCTCGCCGGGCTGCTGATCTCGATGAGCGCCCTGGCCGATCGGTGGGGACGCCGGCTGGTGCTGCTCGCCGGCTTCGCGGTGTTCGGCGGAGCGTCCGCCGCGGTGCTGCTGGTCGACAGCCCGGCGGAGGTGATCGCCGCGCGGGCGCTGCTCGGCGTCGGCGGCGCGATGATCATGCCGACCACGCTGTCGCTGCTGCGCTCGATCTTCACCGACCCGGGGGAGCGGGCGACCGCGCTGGGCGTGTGGGCGGGGGTCTCCGCGATCGGGGCGGCCGTCGGCCCGATCGTCGGCGGCGCCCTGCTGGAGCACTTCTCCTGGCACGCGGCGTTCCTGGTCAACGTCCCGCTGATGCTCGGCGCGATCCTCGCGGGGGCGCTCATCCTGCCCGAGGCCCGCGACCCGCACCCGGGTCCGTGGGACCTGGTGGCCACGCTGCTCTCGGTCGGCGGCATGGTCGGGCTGGTCTGGGCGGTCAAGCGGTTCGCCGAGGAGACCAGCCTGCTCGACCCGCTGGGCTGGATGGTCCTGGCGGCCGCGCTCGCGCTGCTCGTCGCGTTCGTACGACGCTGCCTGCGCGCCGAGTCGCCGCTGTTCGACGTACGCCTGTTCGCCGGGCGCTCCTTCACCGCCGGTGTCGTCGCGGCGCTGGCCGCGATGTTCGCGATGGCGGCCCTGCTGCTCCTGCTGGCCCAGTGGCTCCAGCTGGTCGAGGGGCACTCGCCGCTCGCCGCCGGCGTCCACCTGCTGCCGATCGCCGGCGGTGGGCTGGTCGCCTCGCTGCTGGCACCCGCGCTCGCCAAGCGGATCGGGGCCCGGCTGGTGCTGTCCGGCGGGCTCGCGGTGGCCGGCCTCGGAGCGGTCGCCCTCGGCGTCGTCCCGGGCGACCTCACCTACCTCACGGCGGCGCTCTCGATGGCGCTGGTGGGGGCGGGTGCCGGGTCGCTGGCGATCGCCTCGGCGATGATCATGGCCGGCTCCCCGCCCGAGCGCGCCGGCAGCGCCGCCGCCGCCGAGGAGACCGCCTACGACCTCGGCACGGTCCTCGGCGTCGCGGTGCTCGGCAGCCTCGCCGCGGTGGTCTACCGGTCCCGCCTCGACACCGCGGACCTCCGGGCGGCCGGGTTGCCGGCCGACCTGGAGGCGCAGGCCGAGGACTCCCTCGGCGGCGCGGTCGCCGTGGCCGACGCCGCGGACCTGCCCGGGCTCGCGACCCGGGCCGCCGAGGCGTTCACCGACTCGCTGGCCACGACCGGGGTGATCGGCGGCCTGGTGATGCTCGCGGTCGCGGTCGTCGTCTACCGCACCGCCCCCGCCGACCTCGACATCACCGTCCAGCAGCACTGACCTCAGCTGGCCTTGCGGGTGGCCTTCTTCGTCGTCTTCTTGGCGGCCGTCTTGCTCGCCGTCTTGGCAGCGGGCTTCGCCGCCTTCTTCGCGGGGCTCTTCTTCGTCGCGGCGGTCTTCTTGGCGGGGGCCTTGCGCGTCGTCTTCTTCTCCGGCTCCCCAGCGTCCTCGTCGCCCGCCTCGTCCTCAGCCTCTTCGCCGCGGCCCTTCTTCGCGGCGTCGACCGAGCGCTGCAGGGCGGCCAGCAGGTCGACCACCTCGCCGGAGGACTTGGTCGAGGTGGGCGTGCGCCGCACCTCGCCGCCCTCGACCTTCGCCTTGACCAGGGCCTCGACCGCCTCGGCGTAGTCGTCCTCGTAGTCGGCGGGGTCGAAGTCGCCGGCCAGCGTCTCGACGAGCATCGTGGCCATCTTGACCTCGGCGGGCTTGGCCTCGCCGCCGTTGACGTTGAAGTCGGGGGTGCGGACCTCGTCGGGCCACATCATCGTCTGCAGGACGATCACGTCGGCGCGCACCCGCAGCACCGCCACGGACGTGCGCTGGCGCAGCGCGACGGTCACCACCGCCATCCGGTCGGCCTCGAGCAGGGCCTGGCGCAGCAGGGCGTACGGCTTCGCCCCCGACTTCTCCGGCTCCAGGTAGTAGGACTTCTCGAACAGCATCGGATCGATCTGCTCGCTCGGCACGAACTTCTCCACCGAGATCTCCCGCGAGGAGGTCGAGGGCAGCTCGGCGAGATCGGCGTCGTCGAGGACGACCATCTCGCCGTCCTCGGTCTCGTAGCCCTTGGCGATGTCGGCGTAGGGCACCTCCTCGCCGTCGATGGAGCAGGTCCGCTGGTAGCGGATCCGCCCGCCGTCCTTGGCATGGACCTGCCGGAACGACACGTCGTGGGACTCCGTGGCGGCGTACAACTTCACCGGCACGCTGACCAGGCCGAAGGAGACCGCGCCCTTCCAGATCGCTCGCATGCGTCCTCAGTATCCGCACTCAGCCCGATCGACGCATCCGCCACGCCTCGAACGCCTCGGCCGAGGTGCGCGAGGGGACGTAGCCGAAGACCTCCTTGAGGCGGCCGTTGGCCAGCACCGGGCGGTAGCGCAGGAACCGCGTCTGCTCCGGGCCGTACGCCGTGAGCCCGAGGCGGCGCCCGACGGTGAGGGCGGCGCGGATCAGCGGCTCGGGCACGGCCAGCACCGGGCGCCCGAGCCGCGCGGCGATCTCGTCGATGCTCAGCGCCCCGTCGCCGGCGACGTTGAAGATGCCGGTGACCGGGCCGGTGACGGCGCGCTCGATGATCGCCACGACGTCGGTGTCCCAGATGAACACGAAGGGCGAGTCCGAGCCGCGGATCTTCAGCAGCCGGCGCTTCTCGAAGAGCGCGGTGATCTGGTTGTCGACGCGCTCGCCGAGGATCGTGCCGATGCGCAGCACCACCTGCTCGAGCTCGGGGTGGGTCTCGCGCAGGTCGGCGAGCATCTCCTCGACCTGGCGCTTGTGGTCGCTGTAGGCGAACTCCACGTTGCCGCGCACCGGGTCGTCCTCGGTGAGCCAGCCGCCGTGGGCCGCGCCGTTGTCGGGGTGGTAGCCGTACGCCGCGCCGCTGGAGGAGACCACGACGCGGCGTACCCCCGCGGCGAGGCAGGCGTCGAGCACGTGGCGCGCGCCGTCGACGTCCACGGCCCGCTCCCGCTCGCGCGAGGAGTCCTTGCCCGGGGTCACGATCGAGGCGAGGTGCACCACGACGTCGGGGGAGGCCTCCTTGACACCGGCGAGCACCCCGGCGCCGTCGGTCACGTCGAGGACCACGTGGTCGACGCCGGGGACCGGGGCGGCGGGCAGCCGCAGGTCGGCGCTGGTGACCCGGTGCCCGGCCTCGGCCAGGCCGCGCACGACCGAGGAGCCGAGGAAGCCGCTGCCGCCGGTGACCAGCACCGAGAGGGGAGTGGTCGGGGTGCTCATGCGGCCTCCAGCTCGCTCGTACGACGGGTGCTGCGGGTGCGCCACCACTGGGCGACGGCGAGCCCGGCGATGATGTCCCAGATGCCCCACCAGGCGGCGACCAGCGCCATCCCGCCGAGGCCGTCGAAGTAGGTGAACACCAGCAGCAGCCCGAGCCCGGCGTTGCGGATGCCGACCTCGAAGGTCATCGCCTGGGTGCTGGGCAGTGGCAGCCGGGTGGCCCGGGCGATGCCGTAGCCCAGCAGCAGCGCGAGCGCGTCGTGGAGGAACACCGCGAGCAGCACGATGCCGATGTAGTCCACGAAGATGCCCCAGTTGTTGGTGACCCCGATGAGGATCACGCCGCCGAGGGCGAGGAACGACAGCGGCCCGATGATCCGGTGCCCCACCGCGGCGACGCGCGGCCAGAGCCGGGCGATGGTGATGCCGGCGACGAACGGGACGCCGATCACGAACGAGATCTCGGTGAGCATGTCGAGCGCGGAGAGGTCGATGTCGCGCAGCAGCGCGTCGCCGGTGGGGTGCAGCGAGCCCCAGAACGCCATGTTGATCGGCATCAGGAAGATCGCCAGCACGTTGCCGATCGCGGTCATCGACACCGACAGCGCGACGTCGCCGCCGGCGCGGTGGGTGAGGATGTTGGAGACGTTGCCGGGCGGGCAGCAGGCGACCAGGATCATGCCGAGCGCCACCGAGCCGCGCACGTCGAGCAGCAGCGTGAGCGCGAAGGTGAGGGCCGGCAGCAGCAGGAACTGCGCGACCACGCCGATCGCGATCACCACGGGCCGGCGTACGGCGGCCGCGAAGTCGGAGAGCCGGGTGTCCAGGGCGATGCCGAAGAGGATCGCGCCGATCACGATCTTCAGCGTCGTCAGCGACCCCTCCTCGAAGGCGATCCGGATGTTGTCCACGTCGGTGGCCAGCACCGTGAGGGTCGGGTTCATGCGCGCGCTCCCCATGACTCGACCAGCGACTCGGTCTCGGCGCGCACCGCGGAGCGGTAGGCGTCCTTGTTGACGTAGTAGGCCATCCGCTCCAGCCCGAGGTAGCGGTAGCCGCCGGACAGGTCGGGGCGCGGGCCGGCGGCCCGGGCGTCGAGCGCCGCCGCGGCCGCCGGGTCCTCGCGGCGCGCCCTCAGGTACGCCGCGACCAGCTCGGCCTGCTCGTAGCGGCCCTGCCAGCCGATGCCGGAGGCCTCGATCATGCCGAGCACGAACAGGTCGGGGTGGGCGGGGGAGAAGATGTTGAGGTAGAGGTCCGGCGCGGTGCCGGGCCCGGCCCAGCGCAGCAGCGCGGGGTCCAGGAACGGGTAGTGCAGCCGGTAGCCGGTCGCCAGCACCACCAGGTCGTACGCCGCGCGCGAGCCGTCCTTGAAGCACACCCCGTCGCCGTCGAGGCGCGCCACGTCGGGGCGCACGGTGATGTCGCCGTGGCCGAGGTGGTGCAGCACCAGGGAGTTCACCACCGGGTGCGACTCATAGATCTTGTGGTCGGGGCGAGGGAGCCCGAAGCGCACCGGGTCGCCGGTGAACAGCTTGAGCAGCCGGGAGTCGATCGCCTGCTTGAGCCGCGGCGGCAGCGGGCGGCCCTGGTTGAGGGTGTCGGAGGGGCGGCCCAGGACGTACTTCGGGACGAAGTGGTAGCCGCGGCGCACCGAGAGGTCGACTGAGGCGGCGTGGTGCACCGCGTCCACGGCGATGTCGCAGCCGGAGTTGCCGGCGCCGATCACCAGCACCCGCTTGCCGGCGAAGACCTGGGCGCGCTTGTAGGCGCTGGTGTGCAGCAGCTCGCCGTCGAAGCTGCCGGGCAGGGTCGGGACGTTCGGCTCGCTGAGGGTGCCGTTGGCGACCAGCACGCCGGCGTGGTGGACCTCCCGCTCGCCCTCGGGGCCGGTGCTGGTGACCACCAGGCCGCCGTCGGGGTGCGGGGTGACGGCGGTGACCTCGGTGTGGAAGCGGAAGCCGCGGGTGAGGTCGAAGTGGTCGGCGAAGTCGCGGAAGTAGGCGAGCAGCTCGCGGTGCGAGGGGTAGTCGGCCACCTCGGCGCGCATCGGGAACTCGCGGAACTCGGTGGTGCGCTTGGAGGAGATCAGGTGCGCGGACTCATAGACCGTGCTGCGCGGGGCGTCGATGTCCCACAGCCCGCCGACGCCCGGGCCGAGCTCGTAGCCCTCCCACGCCAGCCCCTGGCGCTGCAGGTTGCGCGCGCCGGCCAGGCCGCTGGGTCCGGCGCCGATCACGGCGTAGGTCTGCTCCACGTGTCCCCCTTCGAGAGTGCCCGGGTGGGCCGGATCATTCTCATCTAAGTCAGTCGATTTAGGGCAATTCGCGACGCGGGCTCAGGGTGCTGGGGCGATACGTCAAGATGACCGCATGCGCCCGATGCTCGCCACGAAGACCGACCGGGTCCCGACCGGGGACGCATGGTCGCACGAGGTGAAGTGGGACGGGGTGCGAATCCTGGCCGATCTCGGGAGTGGTGCGGACGGGCCGCGGCTGACCAGCCGCAACGACAACGACGTCACCATCGCCTGGCCCGACGTCGTGGGCAACGGTCCGGAGGCGGGGCGGGACCTGCTCGTGGACGGCGAGATCATCGCCCTCAACGAGCAGGGGCTGCCGGACTTCCGGGTGCTCCAGGACCGCATGCACGTGCGCCGCGCGACCAGCGCCGCGCGCTTGGCCACCAGCATCCCGGCGACCTTCATGGTCTTCGACCTGCTCCGCCTCGACGGCCGCGAGCTCGTCGACGAGCCGCTCGAGCGGCGCCGCGAGCTGCTCGCCGGGCTCGCCGAGGCGGGCGACCTCGGCTCCTGGCAGGCGCCCGCGTCGTACGACGACGGCGCGATGCTCCACGAGGCGACGCTCGCCCAGGGCCTCGAGGGCGTGGTGAGCAAGCGCCGCGACTCCCGCTACGTCTTCGGCCAGCGCAGCCCGCACTGGCGCAAGCTGGCTCACCGCCACCGGCACTCCTACGTGGTCGGCGGCTGGCGCCCGCAGGAGGGCACCAGCGACCGGCTCGCCGCGCTCCTGGTGGGGGAGCCGAGCGAGGAGGGGCTGCTCTATCGGGGCCGGGTCGGCAGCGGCATCGGGGCCAAGGTGGGCCGCCAGCTCGCCGAGTTGCTCGCCGGGCACGCCCGCACCGACAGCCCCTTCGACGACGAGGTGCCGCGCATCGACGCCCGCGGCACCGTCTGGGTCGACCCGGTGCTCGTCGTCGACGTCGACACCCACCACACCTCGCGTGCCCAGCGGCTGCGCCAGCCGTCGTACCAAGGGGTGCGCAGTGACCTGTCCCCGGAGGACCTGTGAGCCCCGCACGCGACCGGCAGGAGGTGCGCGTCGAGGTCGACGGGCGCACGCTGACCATCAGCAGCCTCGACAAGGTGCTCTACCCGCGCACCGGCACCACCAAGGGGGAGGTGCTGCACTACTACGCCCAGATCGCGCCGGTGCTCTTGCCGCACCTCGCCGACCGCGCGGTCACCCGGATCCGGTGGCCGCACGGCGTGCAGGACGGCAGCTTCTTCGAGAAGAACACCCCGCCCGGCACCCCGTCGTGGGTGCGCACCGTCAAGGTGCCGACCACCGGCTCGCGCGGCAGCTCGCGACACGGCGACACGCTCGTCTTCCCGGTCGCGGGCGACCTGGCCACGCTCACCTGGCTGGTCAACCTGGCCGCGCTGGAGCTGCACGTGCACCAGTGGAGGGTCGGGCGCAACGGGCGCCCGCGCAACGCCGACCGCCTCGTCATCGACCTCGACCCCGGCGAGCCGGCCGGGCTGCACGAGTGCTGCCAGGTCGCGCTGCTGGTGCGCGAGCACCTCGAGGACCGGGGGCTGGAGGGTCGGCCGGTCACCAGCGGCAGCAAGGGCCTGCACCTGTACGCCGACCTGCCGCGCCGGCTGCCCTCGGAGGACGCCACCGCGCTGGCCAAGGAGATCGCCGAGGAGCTCCAGCGCGCCCACCCCGACCGGGTGACCGCGACGATGACCAAGTCGCGCCGTGGCGGCAAGGTGTTCCTCGACTGGTCGCAGAACGCCGGCTCCAAGACCACCATCTCGCCGTACTCGCTGCGCGGGAAGGAGCGGCCGACGGTGGCGACGCCGGTGACCTGGGAGGAGGTCGAGGCCGGCGCCGAGGACCCCGAGGGCCTGGGCCAGTTCCTGTTCGGCGAGGTGCTCGAGCGGGTCGCGGAGCACGGCGACCTGTTCGGCTGACCTGTCGATCCGAGGCGCGACGGGCCGGCCGCCGCGCGGCGGCCGGCGATGTTACCGCCCCGTAGGGGACGCGTGGTGTCGGCGTGGGGCGCAGGAGAGAGGGGCGCTCCTAGCGTGGGCACGCCACGCAGCCACCGACCCGGAAGGACCGCCCGATGGCGCCGACGTCCCGCAGGAGCAGCTCCTCGCGACGGGTGCTGGTGGTCGCCGCGGCGCTGGGTGGGGCGGCGCTGGTGGTCCTCGGCCTCGGCGGGCCGGGCGTGACGGTCGGGGCCGCCGACGGGGTGCGCCTGGAGCCGGTCGCCGACACCCGACACGCGACGCTGGTGGTGAGCGAGCTGGAGCCGGGGGAGCAGGTCACCCGCGACCTGACCATCGCCAACGACACCTCGCAGCCAGCGCGGCTGACCCTCGTCGAGCACGGCGAGGAGACGCCCTTCGGCGCGGAGCCGCTCGAGGTCTCGATCTCCCAGGACGGGCGTCAGGTGTACGCCGGCCCGCTCGGGGGTCTCGGTGACTACGCCCAGGACCTCGGGCTGCTGCCGGGCGGGGGCGACACCACCCTCACCTTCACCGTGGCCCGCGACCACGCGGCGGGGGAGGGGCCGACCGAGGACGTGGAGATCGCCTACACGTGGGCGACGAGTCCGGCCTGAGTCTGCAACATCGAGTTTCCGGGGGACGCCGGGCCCTATGCTTCGGCCATGGCCCCGCGCGTTCTCGTCGTCGAAGACGAAGAGGACATCGCCTATCCGCTCGTCCGCACGCTCGAGCGTGAGGGGTACGTCGTGGAGTGGGTCGACACCGGTCTCCGGGCGCTGGAGATCCTGGCCTCCGATCCCTCCGACGTGCTGCTGCTCGACCTCGGCCTGCCCGACCTCGACGGGCTCGAGGTCTGCCGCAAGTCCCGCGAGGCGGGGTACCTCGGGGCGATCCTGATCCTCACCGCCCGGGCCAGCGAGATGGACCGCGTGGTCGGGCTCGACTACGGCGCCGACGACTACCTCGCCAAGCCGTTCGCCCTGGCCGAGCTGCACGCCCGCATCCGGGCGCTGCTGCGCCGTACCGCCGGCACCGGCTTCGGGACCGAGGACAGCGGGCAGGGCGCGCTGCGCGTGGACGTCGCGGCCCGGCGGGTCTACGCCGGCACCGAGGAGGTGGCGCTGACCGGCAAGGAGTTCGACGTCTTGTCGATCCTGGCCGCCAACCGCGACAAGGTGGTCTCCCGCGGCCGGCTGATGGCCGACGTGTGGGACGAGAACTGGTACGGCTCGACCAAGACCCTCGACGTCACGATCGGCCGGCTGCGCCAGAAGCTCGAGAGCGTCGGCGTCACCGACAAGGTGGTCGCGGTCCGCGGCGTCGGCTTCCGCCTCGAGGGCGCGCGCCCGCCGCTCTGAGCCGTTCCCCTGCCGCCCGAGCTGCTCTAGGTTGGCCGGCATGGCTGGCCCGACCGAGACGAGCGGCGGCATCCGGATCCGCGGCACCCGCTTCGGCGGCGTCGCGCGCACGCACTGGCGCCGTACCAACGACGCGATGGACCCCGAGACGCAGTACGTCGAGATCTATCGCAACGTCGCGATGCAGGAGTTCCCCTGGGACATGAACCAGGCGCTGAGCTTCGCGCTGTTCCGCACCTACGCGGTGCCCGGGATCGGCCGGCTGCTCGACCGCACCGGGGAGTTCACGGGCAACACCCAGAAGCGCTACGACGACACGGCGCTGCTGCTCGAGGTGCCGTTCGGCCGCGGCTTCGAGGACCCCGAGGCGCGCGCGGCGATCCGGCGGATCAACCAGATGCACCGCTCCTACGACATCCCCGACCACGAGATGCGCTACGTGCTCAGCACCTTCGTGGTGGTCCCGAAGCGCTGGCTCGACGACTACGGCAAGCGGCCGCTGAGCGACGTGGAGCTGCGCGCGTCGGTGAACTACTACCGCGAGCTCGGCCGGCACCTGGCGATCCCCGACATCCCGGACAGCTACGACGGGTTCGCGCGCCTGATGGACACCTACGAGGCCGAGCACTTCGCCTTCGACGAGGGCGGGCGCCGCGTCGCCGACGCCACGCTCGCGCTGCTGCTCACCTTCCACCCCTCGGTCGCCTCCCGGGCGGTCGAGGTGTTCAGCCGCTCGCTGATGGACCAGCCGCTGCGCGAGGCGTTCGGCTACGACGCCCCCGCGCCCCGGGTCGAGGCGCTCTCGCGCGGCCTGCTGCGCGCCCGCGGCGTACTCCTGCGGGCGTTCCCGGTGCGCCGCGACCCCAAGCGGATCGCCGACCTGCCCTGGATCCGCAGCTACCCCGACGGCTTCCGCGTCGCCGACCTCGGCACCTTCCCCGCCCAGACCCCCACCCCAGGCTGCCCCGTCCCGCACTGACCCCCTCGCCGAGCCGGCCCTCGTGGTTGCGTGAGTCGGGGCTGGTGGTTGCGCTGAACTGGACCTCGCCCCCCGTCGGACGTACCGTCGATGCCTTGACCTGAGCCCAGGTCGCCGACGCAGCGGTACGCCGAGTCCTGCCCGCCGCCTGCGCCGGAAGTCGGACGGTGCGCGCGCCGCCGGGGCAGGAGTGGGGGACCCACCTCTCCACGCGGTCCACGGACCGCTCGGGGCGAAGCCACCCGCGGGTGGCCGGGCACCTTCCAAGCCCGAGCCCGACAGCTCACCTCACAGGCGTGGGAAGGACAGCCCATGCACTCGACCACCCCCACCACCGGTCCCACCACCGCGGAACCCCGCCGCATGACCGGCCCGCTGCGCCACGCCGTACGACTCGCGGCCCGCGTCGTCGGCGCCGGCGCCCTCGCCGTCACCCTGCTCGGGGTCGCGCCGACCCCGCCCGCCGAGGCCGCCTCCGGCGTGACCCTGCAGGCTGTGGCGCCCGCCGCCAGCAAGAAGCCCGCCGCGCGCAAGAAGCAGGAGCGTCGCATCGGCAAGGCGATCTCCGTCGCGCGCAACCAGATCGGCGACCGCTACCGCTACGGCGCCACCGGGCCCGACGCCTTCGACTGCTCCGGGCTGACCAGCTATGCCTTCCGCAAGGCGGGCATCAAGGGGATCCCGCGGACCTCCTCGGCGCAGGCCGGCTGGGCCAAGCGGATCTCGCGCTCGAAGATGCGCCGCGGCGACCTGGTCTTCTTCCACAACGGCGGCCGCGTCTACCACGTCGGCATCTTCACCGGCGTCAAGGACGGCAAGCGCCGCATCATCCACGCGCCGTCGACCGGCAAGCGCGTGCAGGCGGCGAAGATCTGGACCGACTCCTGGTTCGCGGGCACCGCGCGCCGCTGACGCACTCAGGGGACGGGTGAGGGCTCCGCGTCGGCGTCGGTGAACGGCCGGCCGCCGCCGAAGGAGTCGCTCACCTGCCCCGCGTCCAGCACGCGGTACGGCGCCGGCGAGCTCGCCGCGCGTCGGGCCAGCTCCTCCAGCGGCACCGGCCCGCGCGAGGCGACGAGCAGCAGGTTGCCCCCGCGCCGGCCCCGCAGCGTCGCCGGCTCGGCGCTCAGCATCAGCCGCGGCAGGCTCTCGCGCACCGCCGCCACCACCCGCCGGGTCCACGCGAACGGCGCCCGGTCGGCGAGGTTGAGCAGCAGCAGGCCCTGCGCGCCGAGCACCTCCGCCGCCACCGCCGCGGCCTCGCGGGTGACCAGGTCACCCGGCACGCGCCCCTCGGCGTACGCGTCGACGACGATGACGTCGGCGCTCTCCGGGCGCAGCGCCGCCAGGCCCGTGCGGCCGTCCACCGGGCGCACCTTGATCCCGCTGCGCGCCGGCAGCGGCAGCTCCGCGCGCACCCGCTCGGTCACGTGCACGGCCGGCTCGAGCACGATCTGCGCCGACCGCGGCCGGGTCGCCGCCACGTAGCGCGGCAGCGTCATCGCCGCCCCGCCCACGTGCACCACCCGCACCGGCTCACCCGCCGGCGCGCACGCGTCGAGCACGTCGCCGATGCGTCGTACGTAGTCGAAGGCCAGCCGGGTCGGGTCCTCGAGGTCGACGTGGGACTGCTCGTGCCCGTCGAGGCGCAGCACGAACGACCCCGCCCGCTCGGTCGGCACGATCTCGAGAGTCCCGGTGTCCACGGGCCCATCCTCGCAGCCATGCCCGGCCGCGCCGCGCCACGTCGCAGCAGGGTCTACGCCCGTCTCGCCGCCGTTACGCTTCCGCTCAATGCTCAGTGTCCTGGCGCTCGTGATCCCGCTGGCCTTCGCCGGCGCGATCAGCCCGGTCATGCTCACCGAGCAGACCGTGCTGCTGGCCGGGCGCAACGGCCGCCGCGTCGCGGCGAGCTACGCCCTCGGGGTCGCCACGACCTTGCTGGTGCTCCTGTCGCTCCTGGTCCTCTTCGGCAGGTCCATCGCGCTGCCGAAGGAGCCCAGCCTCAGCGCCTCGCTCGACATCGTCCTCGGCACCCTTCTCGTGCTCATCGCCGCCGTGCTCCGGTACCGCCGGCCGCGGTCCCCGAAGCCCGAGAAGTCGCGGGAGCGCGGCGGGCTCAGCCCGAGCCGAGCGCTGGGCTTCGGCGTGTTCTCGATGGCGACGAACTTCACGACGCTGGCGGTCATGGTCCCCATCGCCAAGGAGATCGCCGCCAGCCACCTCGACGTGCTCGCCCGTCTGATCGTGCTCGCCGTCGTGGTCGTCGTGGCGGCGGTGCCGGCCTGGCTGCCGCTCGCGATGACCCTGGTGGCGCCCGGTCCCACCCGTCGCGGTCTGCAGGCGCTGGGCGACTTCATCGACACCCGCGGTCGGTTGGTCACGGTGCTGCTCCTGGCCGCGGTAGGCCTCTTCCTGGTGGTCCGCGGCATCGTGCGCATGGTCGGTCTCTGAGGCCGACAGGGCCCGTTGTCCGCAGATCTGGGTAGAGGGGTTGGCCGTAACCCGCGTCAGGCGGGGGTGGGGGCGTGCTCGCTCGCGACCGCCTTGGCCCAGCGGTAGTCGGCCTTGCCGGCGGGGGTGCGCTTGACCTCGGGGACGACGACCAGGTCGCGGGGGACCTTGTAGCCGGCCAGCGACTCGCGCGCGTGGCGTTGGACGTCCTCGAGCTGCGGCTCGCGGCCCTCCCGCGGGGAGACGACGGCGGCGACCCGCTCGCCGAGCCGCTCGTCGGGGATGGCGACGACGAGGACGTCGGCGATGTCGGGGTGGCCGTGGAGGACGTTCTCGACCTCCTCGACGTAGACCTTCTCCCCGCCGGTGTTGATGCACTGCGAGCCGCGGCCGAGGAAGACGATCGAGCCGTCGTGGTCGCGGTAGCCCATGTCGCCCAGCACCGAGCAGCGCCGCCCGTCGGGCAGTGTGCGGAACGTGCGGGCGGTCTTCTCCTCGTCCTTGTAGTAGCCCTGGGGGACCGGGCCGAGGCGGGCGATGAGGCCGACGTTCTCGGGTCCGGCGGGCACCTCGGCGAGCGTGTCGTCGACGACGAGCATCTTGTCGGTGGCCGGCACCCGCAGGTTGCCCCGCTCGTCCAGCGTGATCTCGCCGTCGTTGCCCGACTCCGAGGCGCCGAAGTTGTCGCGCTGCATCGCGCCGGGCGCGAGCGCCTTGAACCGGTCGCGGCAGGCTTGGGACCAGATCGCCCCGCCGGAGGTGATCATGAACAGCGCGGAGTAGTCGACCGCGTCCTGGCGGCGCTCCATCTCATCGGCCAGCGGCATGCCCATTGCGTCGCCGACGATGAGCAGGCTCTGCAGGCCGTCGTGCGCGATGCCGTCGACGATCCTCGCCGGGTCGAAGTCACGGAGCATGACCAGCCGGCCGCCGAAGATGAAGTAGAAGAACATCGCGTACGACGCCGCGCCGTGCATCAGCGGGGCCGCGATGAGGAACGAGATCGGGGGCATCGCCTGGGCGGCCGCCGCGACGGCGGCGAGGTCGGGGTGGGCGTCGCCGTAGGGGTTGCCGCCCGAGAGCGGCTTGTGGAAGAGGTCGTCGTGGGTCCAGACGACGCCCTTCGGGTAGCCCGTGGTGCCGCCGGTGTAGAGGATGTAGTGCTCCTCCCCGGTGCGCTCGGCGAAGTCCCGCTCGGCCGGCTGGTCGCGCCAGCCGGCGAGGTCGACGAGCGCGACACCGCGCTCGCCGGCCGCGGACACGAGCGCCGCGTCGGGCTGCCCGGCGACGTACACGGTGCGGAGCTGGGGGAGGCGGTCGAGGATCGAGGCGAGCACCTGCTGGTGGGCGGTCTCCTCGACGACGACGGCGACGCTGTCGGAGTTGGTGAAGAGGTACTCCAGCTCCGCGGCGGTGTAGCGGTAGTTCACGTTGATCGGCACCGCGCGGATCTTGAGCAGGCCGACCATCGAGGTGACGTGCTCGACGCTGTTCTTGAGGAAGATCGCGACGTGCTCACCCGGCGCGACGCCGTGTGCCGCGAAGAGGTGGCCGACCTGGGTGGCCTCGCGGTCGAACTCGGCGTAGGTCAGGTCACGACCCTCGTAGGTGAGGGCGACCCGCTCGGGCACGGCGTCGGCGACGGTCTCGAACACGGAGGCCAGGTTGAACTTCATGCCTGGGCACGCTAGCGAGGATCAGGGTCAAATGTGACCCGAGTCACGAAGAAAGTGCAACGTGTTCTCGTCCGCGCCGGCTGCCCGCGCGAACCCGTTGTCCACAGATCTGGGTAGAGGGGCTGGCCGTGGTCGGCTGGCTCGCCTACGTTCTGGCCCACGAGTCACTCGGGACGGGGCCACGACATGGCGATCACCACGGCAGGGCGGCACGCCCAGACGCGCAGTGTGCTGGTCGACCTGCTCGATGAGCGGGTGCGTGACCTCGTACGCCGCGAGGGGGTCGACCCGCAGCGCGACGCCGGGGTCGTACGCCGGATCGCCGAGGGCGTGGTGCGCGCCCACGACGAGCGGAGCCTGACCGGGCAGGTGGAGCCGGTGCCCGACGTCGAGGTCGTGGTCGGCGAGCTGGTCGCGCGGGTGGCGGGGTTCGGGCCGCTGCAGGAGTTCCTCGACGACCCCGAGGTCGAGGAGATCTGGATCAACGATCCGTCCCGGGTGTTCGTGGCGCGCAGGGGGCGCCACGAGCTGACCAACCTGATGCTGAGCGCCGCGCAGGTGACCGAGCTGGTCGAGCGGATGTTGAAGTCCAGTGGTCGCCGGCTCGACCTGAGCCAGCCGTTCGTGGACGCGATGCTGCCCGAGGGCCATCGCCTGCACGTGGTGCTGGAGGGGATCAGCCGGGGGTTCTCCGCGGTCAACATCCGCAAGTTCGTGCTGCGCGCGGCCCGGGTCGCCGACCTGGTCGAGCTGGGGTCGATGACGCCGCGGGCGGCGGGTTTCCTGGAGGCCTCGGTGCGCGCCGGGCTCAACATCATGGTCGCCGGTGGTACCCAACACATGCAGAAACCAGGCATTATGGGGGCATGGCGAAGCGGAAGCCCACCCGGGCCGTGATCTACCTGCGGCTCTCGCAGGCCAGCGAGACCAGCGTGTCCATCGCCCGGCAGCGCGAGGCGTGCGAGGAGGAGGCCCGGCGGCTCGGCCTCGACGTGGTGCTCGTCGCCGTGGACGACGGCGTCAGCGGCTCGAAGACCGCGCCGCTCGACCGGCGGGGCTTCCGGCAGGTCTGCGACCTCGACCGGCCGTGGGACGTGCTCATCGTCTGGTCCCTCGACCGGCTCGTCCGCAACATCGCGTCCTTCTGGGACACCCACAACTGGCTGGAGGCGCGGGGCAAGGCCCTCGTGCTCTGCAAGGAGCGGGTGGACGGCTCGACCACGGTCGGCAAGATGGTGCTCGGCCTGCTCGCAGGCATCGCCCAGGTCGAGGCCGAAAACATCGCCGCGCGGGTCGCCGCCGCCCGCGCCCACCTGCTGACCACCGGCCGCAGCGCCGGGGGCGCGACGCCGTACGGGTGGCGCAACGTGGACAACCCGGCCGGGCCCGGCAAGGTGCTCGCCAAGGACCCCGC
The DNA here is from genome assembly GCF_011420305.2 of Nocardioides ochotonae. NCBI lineage: Bacteria > Bacillati > Actinomycetota > Actinomycetes > Propionibacteriales > Nocardioidaceae > Nocardioides > Nocardioides ochotonae. Next base: position 802,304 of record NZ_CP061769.1, read on the forward strand.
ACAGGCGCCGGTCGTGCGGCGGATCCTCACCGAGGCCGCGGGCGGCGGCACGATGTACGGGATCGCCAAGGGCCTCACCGACGACGGTGTTCCAGCGCCGTCCTGGCGCGGCGTGCCGTTCGCGCTGGGCCGCTGGCACCACAGCCAGGTCGAGCGCGTCGTCCGGCACCCGGTCTGCGCCGGGATGGTCCCGCACAACCCCGGCAACGTGGACACGAAGCGGCGGGGCGAGGACGTGGTGCGGGACGAGCGCGGGATGCCCCGGGTCTACCCCGACCTCGCCGCCCTGCCGGTGGCGGAGTGGCGGGCGCTGGTCGCCTCGCTGGACGGCCGCGACTCCCCGCAGGCCCGGCCGCGGGCGATGAAGTCCTCGACCTCGCCGCTGCTCAGCGGCCTCATGTGGTGCCGCTCGGAGAGGCACGACGGGCCGGTACGGATGTGGCGCGGGACGATCCAGGGCCGCGAGGGCTACGTCTGTCGGGCCAAGGGCTGCAACATGGTGATCTCCAACTTCGAGGACGCGCTGGTCGAGCACGTCCTGGGGCGCGTCGGCGGCGACCTCCGCTGGCAGCGCGTGCAGCGGGTCGTGACCGGCGGGGAGGCCGAACTGCCGGAGATCGAGTTGGCGCTGGACGACCTCAGCGCCAAGATCCGCGCCGCCGGGTCGGCCGACGAGCGGCGTCGGCTGCGCGAGCGGGAGGACGCGCTTCTTGAACTGCGCGACGCGCGGCGGGCCGAGGGCGGGGAGGTCGAGTGGGTCCAGGTCGCCACCGACCGGACGTTCCGCGAGGACTACGAGGCCGCGGCCACCGTCGAGGAGCGCCGGGCGGTCCTGGACGACTGCGTCGAGCGGGTGGAGGTCCGGCGCGGGCGGCCGGGACGCCGGACCGCGGGGCAGATGCTGGAGCGGCTGACCCTGGTGCTCAAGCCGACGCCGACGTGGCATGACCCTGACGAGGGGTGGCTCGGCGTGGGTGCCTGAGCGGCGCCCGGGCAGGCAGCGGTGCGCTACCGCGCGTCACCTAGGGAGAGGGTCGTCGTCGCCCAACAACCTCCACGCGCTCGGGGCGGCCGTCCGCGACGTCCCCGGACGCCACCGTGACGTCCCCCGGCAGGTGCCACCCGCCGGGCACCCGCACGACGAGGTGCCGCCCGTCCTCGTTGGTGACCTCGATCCAGCAACCCTCGGGCAGCGCGTCGAGCGCCGCCTCCAGGGCGGCCGGGTCGCCGACGTCGAGCGCGCTCACGCTGCGACGCCCGCGTAGACGCCGGTGCCCGCGATCGCGGCCTGCATCGTGCTCTTCGCGACGCCGAAGTCCTTGACCAGCCGGGCCAGCGTGACGCCGTCGCGGTGGCGCTGGCGGGCGACGCGGACCTCGTCCGGCGACAGCGCTGGCTGGCGGCCGGTGTAGGCGCCGCGGCCCTTGGCGAGGGCGATGCCCTCGGCCTGCCGGGTGCGGATCAGGTCGCGCTCCAACTCGGCGAACGCGCCCATCACCTGCATGAGGCACCGGGCGTACGGGTCGGCGGACTCGGAGGCGTCGAAGACCAGGCCCTCCTTGATGAACTCGACACGCACGCCCCGGCCCGTCAGGTCGTCCACGGTGGCGATCAGGTCGACCAGGCTGCGGGCGAGGCGGTCCGCGGAGTAGCACCGGAGCGTGTCGCCCTCGCGGACGTAGGCCAGGCAGGCAGCGAGCCCGGGGCGGTCGCGGTCCTTGCCGCTGGCGTGGTCCTCGAACACCTTGTCGACGGTGCCGAGGTCCTGGCGGTCGAGGCGCTGGTCGGTGGACGAGACGCGGCGGTAGCCGACGGTGGCTGTCATGGGTGGTCCTCCTGGGTTGTCGGCCCACACAGGCCGCCTGGTTGAACGTTCAACTTCAAATATGACCACTCTTGTGGCGTTTCGCACGTCTTCAGCGGCCCGGCACGGGTTCACCCCAGATGGCCCGGCCGCGGGCGGGCGCCGGGGCGGCCACCGGCCGCCGTCGAGAACGCCGCGCCGCACCCCGGCGGCGAACCAAGAACCGGCCACCGGCGACGCCGGTCGGGGTGGGCGCCGGGTCTCCGGGCCGAGCCCGCGGTTTGCGGGTTGTTTTGTTCACCGGCCAGCCGGGCCGGGCGCGTTATCTGCCTTTTCGGGTCTTCCCGTTGCTGCGTGCTGTCGTAGAAGGCAGATAACCGGCTTGGCTGGGGTAGGCGCCAAACAAAACAATCCGCGACACCCGGACCCCCGGGACCCGTGGTTTCGGGTTCGCCGCGGGGGTCCGGGCCGCCGTTCTCTACAGGAGGTCGAGGTCCTCCGGCGCCAGCGCCCGCTCGAACCGCCAGGCCGTGCCCTGCTTGCGGAGGGTGTGCCCGGACTCGGTCGGCCGGTCCTGCCACCGGCGCAGCCAGTGGCCGAGCGACTTGGCGTTGGGGCGGCCCCCGTGCGCGGGCCGGGGCAGCGCCCCGGCGAGGTCGCGGTCGAAGTCGCCCCGGGCGACCGCCTCGGCGGCCGTCCACGGCCGGGCCCCGAACTCGGCGCGGAGGAGGTCGAGGACGTCGGCGTCCTCGGCCTCCTCCAGCCCGCCCTCCCGGGCCGCCCCGCCAACCTTCCCCGGCACCCCGGCCCAGGCGAGGATGCCCTGCGTGGCGCGGGTCCACCGCGCGTAGTCGTCCGACCGGCCCGGGTCCGACGACGGCCGCCCGGCCTGGTGCCACCCGACGACCAGCGTGAGCAGCGCGCCGAGCAGGTCGCCCCGGCGCTCCTCGACCCACGGCTTGAGGTCGATCGCGAACCGGCGCTCCTCGGGCCGGGCCACCCCGGCGTCGATCGTCACCCACCGCACCCGGCGCCGCATGTCGCCGCCGAACGTCAGGTTGTTGCCGGTGACGGTCCAGACCCGGTCGTTGGTCAGGGTGGCCTCCTCGTTGCCGCCGAGCAGCCGGTCGGTCCACTCGCCCGACGTCAGGAGGCCGTCGAACCGGGAGGACGCGAACGGCCCGCTGAGGTTGTCGAAGGTGACCACCGGGCCGGTCGTCTGGTCGAGGATCGTCGTGATCTGCTTGCGCAACTCGTCGTCGCTCCGGGGCATCTCGGCCCGGAAGACGCCGCCGTGGACGGCGCGGAGGATCCAGGCGAGGTACGACTTCCCGGACCCGGGCGTCGGCGCGCCGATCGCGAACAGCGGGTACGGCGGCCCGGCCACCTCCCGGAGCAGCGGGGTGAGCAGCGCGGCCAGGTACGTCGCCCGGTCGTCGTGGGTGACGAACGGGAACCCCGCGGTGGGGCCGCCGCCGGGCGGCCCGAGCAGCGCGTCGAGCAGCGCGACGGCCTCCGCGGCCTGGGCGCGGGTGACCTCGCCCCGGGGCACCGGGACGTCGATCTCGGGCAGGAGGAGCACCCCCGTCGCCGCGTCGTAGCCGGGCTCGGCGAGCACCGACCCGTCCGCGAGGACCAGGGGCGTGTGCACCACGGCGCGCAGCGCGCGGGCCCCGGTGACGTACTCCGGCGAGCCGAGGAGCAGCGCCGCCGTGTCGGTGGGGAGCACCGCGGCCTTCTCCTGGGCGACCCGCTGCCCCTGGGGCGTGACCATCTTGAACACGTCGGCGTTGTGCGCGACGAGCGCGCGCAGCGCGGGGCCGTCGAGCCGCCGGACCTGCGCGGCCCCGTCCTCGTCGTACACCACCGAGCCGTCCTCGTACTGCCGACTGCCGGTGGGCTCGACGTACCCGTCCTCGCCCTGGCGCGGGGTGTAGACGAGGCTGCCGTCGCGCCGGAACACTCCGGACAGCGACCCGGTGCCGAGCGCCCGGCACGCGGCCTTGTACGCCGCGTCCGGGTTGGTGACGTCGAGCCGGACCTTCGGCCGGGCCTCCGGCTCACCGGGCTCGACCGAGAAGTCGGGCGGCGGGTTGGCCGCGGGGTCGCGGACGCCGGTGTCCCAGCCTCGGTCCAGCGTGTCGTTGGCCTTCCTCTCGTCGGGGTCCACGCCGATGTCGGCGAACACCTTGCAGACGAGGCCGCGGAGCGCGTCCGGGTCCAGGTCCTCGTCCGCGCAGTCGGGGGGCAGTTGCGCCCACAGGCCGCCGACGAGGACGCCGGTGTCGAAGATGCGCGCGTTGCGCTGGCCGTGCTTCGCCTCGCCGAGCCAGCGCAGGGCGCCGTTGACGCGGCGGCGGACCTCGGCCGGGCGGAGGGTCGGGAGGTCGACGGCGGCAACCTCGGCGCGCTCCGCCTTCCTCAGCGCCTCGACCCACGGCTCGGGCAGCGCCGCGGTGACGGCGTCCCACCCGCCCGCGGGCGGGCCGGGCAGCGCGGCGTCGTCCGCGCCGTACCACCGGTAGGTGGCGCCGGTGTCGGGGTGCCGCGACGGCCAGGCGACGGCGTAGCGGGAGCCCCACCAGATCGTCTCGACGCCGTCGCCGACGTCCCGCCACTCCAGGCCGGCGGGCACCCGGTAGAAGGCGATCCGCGACCCGTCCTCACGGCTGGTGCTGCTGAGCGTGGGCGGCAGCGGCCCGAGCGCCACGGCCTTGAAGGCGACGGTCTGGTCGCCGCCGTTGCGGACGTCAACGTCGATGCCCACGACGTCCTCGGGCAGGCGCACGCCGACGTTGCCGCCGGGGTTGTACTCGGCCAGGAAACGGAGGTCGGCGTCGGTGAAGGCGTGGACGCCGCGGTGCTTCTTCCCGGTGAAGCCCTCGACCGGGGGCTCCTTCGCCTTCGCGGGCAGCGACACCGGGGCCATGCCCGCGTCGCGGTACCGCTCGGCCGCGGCCTCGAACGGCCCGGCGGGGTGGAGGAACAGCGTCATCGCCCCTCACCTCCGGCGAGCAGCAGGGCGGCGAGTTCCCGGGCGTCGTCGGGGTCGATCGGCGACCTCGCCAGCGCGGCCGTGATCTGCTCCTGCAGCCTCGCGGCGGTGTCGAGCGCGAGGGCGTCGGCGACGACCTCCGGGGGCTCGCTGGCCTTGATGGCGCGCGCGTACGCGGCCAGGGTGGTGGTTCGCTTGGGGATCACGGTGGTCCTGCCCTTCGGTGGCAACGATTACTCGTCCACGGCCCGGTGGTGGCCGTCCCGAAGGGCGTTCTCGGCGGTCGGGGCAGTCGTCGGGTGCTACGCCCGTACTCACATCCGAGGGTGACTGCCCGTCATCCCGCACCCCAATCATACCTAGGGTTCGGCCAAGCCGCTGCGGCCAGAGACGGCGCCGGGCCCCGGCCACTTCACCAAGGCGGCCGGGGACCCGAGCGGGTCGGGGGACGGGCAGGAACCCCGCGACAATCATCCCGCGGGCCGCCCCCGTGGGGCTCGGGGTTGGCCCAGGGTGCCCCGCTCTCTGCCGACCGGGGCGCCGGGGTACCCGACCCCTGGGGGTCAGCCCGCGGGCGGCGCAGCGTCGCTCGGCCGGGTGTCGGGGCGCGCCTGCTTCCTGCTTCCGCTGGCTGCACGCCCGGGCGCGGCCCAACCCCGCGCCCGGGCGTACGCGGCGAGGGCGTCCCGGACCGGCGCCCTCGCCGCCCGCGCCGCCTGCGAGGAGGACGAGAGGTCGCGCTGGCTGACCCTCACCCCCTCCCGCGCCGCGCCCCTGACCGGGGTCGCCCCGGACGCGTGCCGGACGCGCACCTGGGAGAGGGCGCCGACGTTGGTGACGTGAGGCATCCCGAAGTGGGGCCGCGACATCAGGAACTCCACGGCCATGCCGAGGGCGTCGGCCTGGTCGTCGTGGCCGTTGCCGCTGCTGTCCATCTGCACGGTCACCTTGCCCCCGGACGTCTTGGTCCTGACCACGACGGTCAGCAACTCGTCGGTCTGGTCCTTCACGTCGAGCAGGTCGATCCGGCGCTGTTCGAACGCCGACTGCAGCGCCGTCGTGCAGTTGTGGTTGTAGGCCACGCTGATCGTGACCGCCTCGATCAGCACCCCGGCGGCCTGGGCCTCCTGGACCATCAAACGGGCCTGGCTCGGGTCGATGCGGATCGGCGCGTGGCCGTAGTCCTCGTGCAGCCGAACCAACTCGTCGCGGACCTCCGGCAGCGGCACCGGGCGGCCGAGCCGTGGCAGCCACCGGCGGACGGTGTCCTGGACGACGCGGTTGCCCTCGCGGTGGCACACGGTGATGACCGACGCGTCGTGCGAGGTCCCGAGGTCGGCCGTGATCACGTACCCGTGCGCCGGGTCGTAGGGCCGCTCCCGCACGCCGTCCCGGACGGCGGCGGCCAGGTCCTCCTCGGTCACCAGCGCGTCCTCGGCGGACGTGAACTCGTTGAGATGGAACATGCGGTAGGCCGCGTGCGAGGACAGGCCCTCGCGCTGCCGCTCGAGGTCCTCTGGGGTGCGCCACGGCGCCGGGCCAGGCGCGAGGCTGTAGCGCCAGTGCCGCGACTTCTGGAACGTCGTCAGCCGCCCGTGAGCCCACGTGCCGACCGGCCCGGCCGAGGTCACGATCAGGATGCGGGCCCCGCCCTGCTTGGGCAGGCCGGAGTAGACGTGGTCCCAGAGGTCCTGGAACGAGCCGGTGTCCTTCCAGTTGGCGAACTCGTCGAGGATCAGAAGGTGCGGGCTCGCGCCGAGCGCCGACGCGGCGTCCGACGTCTCGACGACGACCGCGGCCTCGGTGTCGACCCGCGTCGCGCCGTTGGCGGTGATCTTCAGCGGCGGGGCGTCGGCGGGCAGGTGGTCCGCGGCGACGCGGATCGCGGTCATGATCTTCCGGGCCTGGTCCTGGTCCACCGCGAACACCTGCACCACGCCGCTCGGAGGCACGTCCACGAGGAGCGACGCGAGCGCGGCGACCCCCGAATCGGTGGTCTTCATGTAGCCGCGGGCCCGCTGCCAGACGTGCTGTCGCGGGTCGTCCTCGGCGAGCAGCGCGTGCATGTCGGCCCGCTGCCGCGCGTCGGCGACGGAGCCCCACGGGACCGGCTCGGCCGAGCCCGCCACCACCCGGAGCGTCGTCGCCAGGGCGTACGCCGCCTCGCTCACCGGCGCGCCTCCACGCTCAGCGCCCGGAGCCGGTCGCCCTGGGCGCCGAGCAGCGCGGCGCGAGCGGCGTCCGCGCAGGCGGCGCACGGCGGGATGACCAGCGGGTCGCCCGGGAGCCAGAGGCTCATGTGCACGCGGACCCGGCACGTCTGGTCCCCGCACAGGCCGTCGATGTCGGCCCACTCCAGCGGGTCGTTCACGGCAGCCTCGCCTCCAGCGCCGCGACGGCGGCGGCGAGGGCGGCCACCTTGGCCGCCAGGTCCTCGACCGTGGGCGGCGGTTCGGGCAGGCGGAACCCGCCGACCCATGCCCAGGGCTCGCCGGGCTCCAGACTCGTGGCCACCCACGGCTTGAGCCCCGGGGCCGTCATCTCCTCCGACCACGGCACCCCGGCGTGGCTCAGCGCGGCCCTCTCGACCAACGTGGCGCCGATCGCGCCGACCTCGTCGTGCACCTCGGAGCAGGTCGCGCAGAGGTGGCCGCTGACCAACCCCGGGCCGCGGGTGAGCGCGCCGGTCGTGACGGAGCGCCACGCGGCGGAGACGCCGACGCCGCACAGGAGGCAGCCGCGCGGGCCGTGGCCCGGCGGTGCCGCCGCCGGGGCCCTCCGGCCGCAACCTGCGGCGCGGTGGACCTTGGCGTCGAGGACCTTGACGTAGGCGGCCCGAAGGTCGGCCTTCAGTGCCTTCTCGACGTGCCCCCACGGCTTCCGCTGGGCGGCCCGGCCGTTGCGCGCCGCCGCGTCGTGAAGCACGTAGGCCGCGTCGATCCCCTCCTTGTCGAACGCCTCGGCGGCGAGCCGCCAGTCGCCCTCGTCCTTTCCGAGCACGCGCAGGGCGGCGCGGACGGCGGCGCCGGGCTCGGCCGGGAGCAGCCCCTCGCACTCGGCACAGGTGCCGACCTCGTAGGCCGGGCCCCCGCGCAGGCCCGAGGGCGACTGCTTCTCCACGGTCTCGACGGCGCGGTCGGTCGCGACCCCGCACAGGCGGCACGGCGCGCTCACGACCGGGCCTCCTCGGCGAGGTAGAGGTCGATCAGGCGGCGGCGCTGGGCGGGGGCGCGCCGCTGCCACGTCGGGTCGGCGGCGGCCAGCGCCCGGACCGCCCGGGAACGCGCCGCGAAGTCGCCCCCGCGCCGCACCGATGACGACCCGGGCACCGCGACGGGGACCCGGGTGGGGCCCCGCCAGGGCTCGCCGTTGGCGAACCGGTAGGGCTCGATGGGCTTGCTCACCGCGCGCCACCGCCCCGGAGGAGTCGGGCCGCTTCGGCCGCGAGGGCCGTGGCCTGGGCGACCACGAGGTCGCGCTTGGCTGCGGCAACAACGGGATCGTCCTCGCGCCGCCAGCGGCGGAGGGCGGCGAGGCGGGCGCACGCGGCGCTCACGGTCGGGGGCTGGGACATGGAAGCCTTCCTCTCACTTCAAGGCGTCGGCTTCCTCCCTCCAATTATGACGCGGCTTTGTCGGATGCGGTGCGCCCACCGCACAAGGGCCTAGACGCCGCCGCGCCCACCCTTGCCGCCGGACGTTTTGGCGGCGTTGCCGCTGGTACGCGCGACTCGCTCGTTCTGTAGGGCCTGCCCGAGTTTGAAGTCGGCTTCGCGTTTGCGGCGCTCAGCGAAGGGCTTGTCCCGTTCGGCAGCGATGTCCGCGTACTCGCTCAGCGCGGACGAATCGACGTTGGTCGCGTACACGACCTCCTCGTCGACCACGACGCGGTACTTGCGCTCTGCCTCTGGCTCGAACTCCAGCCGAAGCCCCAGACGGTCGTTGCGTTTCAACACCTTCACGGGCCCATTCTCCACGAGGCACCCGCGCGGCGAGCCGTGACCGCGGACGCCGTCTGAGCGGGTTATGGTTCCTTCGAACATCTGTTTGAAGAACCTGCCCGGTGCCTGCGTCAGAGAAGGGAACCCTCAGAATGTCCTCCATGCAGTCCGAACTTTGGGAAGAGGGCCAGCCGCCGAAGACGGCGACGGGGCGCAAGCGCCCCGAGGGCGTAGCGACCTCCGATGTGGTGGTGAGTGCGACCATCGGCGGCAACGCGGAGATCTTCCCCGACATCCTTCGACTGCACGTGCCGGACGGCAGCAAGATCGCCGACGTGACCTTCGGTCAGGGCGCGTTCTGGCGCAAGATCGACGAGCATAAGTACGACGTCTACGGGACCGACATTCAGATGGGCGTCGACTGCCGGGCGCTGCCCTACAAGGACGGGGAGATGGACTGCGTGGTCCTCGACCCGCCGTACATGGAGGGCCTGTTCCGAACGTCGGCGAAGAACATGGCGGGCTCGGGTACACACGCGGCGTTCCGCAAGGCGTACTCCGATGGTCAGGCCACCGAGCATGTCGAGGGTGCGCCGAAGTACCACGACGCCGTGGTTGACCTCTACTTGAAGGCGGGAGTCGAAGCCAAGCGCGTCCTCCGGAAGTACGGGGTGTTTATCGTCAAGTGTCAGGACGAGGTCAGTGCCAATCGGCAGCGCCTAACCCACGTCGAGTTGATCAACGCCTACGAGGCTGACGGCTTCTACTGCAAGGACCTGTTCGTCGTGGTGCGGCCGAACCGGCCGGGCGTCGCCCGACTGGTGAAGCAAGAGCACGCACGCAAGGCACACTCCTACTTCCTGGTGTTCATCAAACGGAACCCGGAAGCCCCGAAGCGGATCCGGCCGACCGTGAAGGAAGCGCGCGAGATGGGGCTCGCCTGAGCGCCCCTCAGTCGAACAGCGCCTACCTGCCGTCCTCGTCGAGAATTGCCTGGACGGGGGCCACCGGCTGCTGGCCACGCTCCCGCTCCTCGATGATCTCGTCGAACAGCACGAAGGGGTCCCGGGAGTAGGGCGGGGGAACGTCGAACGGCATTGGCTGAGTCGTCTTGATGAGGCTTCGCTGCTGCGTCAGTGTGTAGTGCCGCGCCGCGCCGCGAGTCGCGCCCTCCATGGTGAGCAGGTCCTCGTTCTTGCAGAAGGCGAAGTCCCACTTGCCCTCGAATGCGTGAATGTTCACGGCCACCACGTCGAACTCTCCGACAAGGAGCGCGGTCGTGTGGACGGTCGAGCCGTCGTCGAAGACGACCGTCCGTGCGTCCGAGGCGTCGCACTGGTAGTGCGGCATCACCGACCCGTCACGCCTTCGCCGCATGCTGACCGTCTGGAGGCTCTTCACCTCTACGCCGATGCGGTGCCCCTTGTAGGTCAGCATCCAGTCGCCCTTTTCGGTCCGGTCGTGGTCGTCCGGCTTGTAGATCGCGCTGACGTCCGGGTGGTCCCAGAAGAACATGTTCCGGCACTTGACCTCGGCCGCGTAGCCCATGACGAACGACCGCAGGCTCGGGTTGTCCGTGAGCAACTCGTTGATCTCGTCGTACGAGAGGTCCCAGTCCTCTAGGAAGCCCACGTCATTCAGTCCTTTACCTCGCCCCGTTGGGCTTGTGACCCTAGGGGCGCGGAGCGGGGCTGTCAGCGGTTCCAGAAAACGCCCTGCCGAACGCGGAGGTCGGACCGACAATTAGCCCGGTTTGGTTCGGTTTGCACCCAGACCGGGAAGACCACGATGCTCAACTGCCTCGCGGCCGCGATCCCCGGCGGGGAGCGGATCGTGTCGGTCGAGGAGGTCTTCGAGCTGCGGTTCCCGCACCCCGACTGGGTGCCGATGCAGACGCGCCAGTCCGGGCTCGAGGGCACGGGGGAGATCCGGCTGCGCGACCTGGTCAAGGAGAGCCTGCGCATGCGTCCCAGTCGGCTGATCGTGGGGGAGGTGCGTGCGGAGGAGTGTCTCGACCTGCTGCTGGCGCTCAACGCGGGCTTGCCCGGCATGGGGACCCTGCACGCCAACAGCGCCCGCGAGGCGCTGGTGAAGATGTGCACGCTCCCGCTGCTGGCCGGCGAGAACATCTCGGCCCGCTTCGTCGTGCCCACGGTCGCCTCGTCGGTGGACCTGGTGGTCCACCTCGGGCTCGACCAGCACGGCGTACGACGGGTCAACGAGATCGTCGCCGTGCCCGGCCGCGTGGAGAACGACGTGATCGAGGTGGAGCCGATCTTCGAGCGGCGCGGTGGCGACCTGCGGCGCACCCGGGGGATGCCGCCGCGGGTGGAGCTCTACGAACGCGCCGGCATCGACGTGCACGCGCTGCTCGCCGAGCCCGCCACCGCACCCGAGCAGGGCCGCGAGGTCTCCTGATGGGCGCGCTGGTCGGCCTCGGGGTGGGCATCGGGCTGCTGCTGATCTGGTCGGCGTTCGCGCTGCCGCACCCCGAGCGGGCCCCGAGACCCGAGGGCCGGGTGGTGCGACTGCTCGCCCGGGCAGGGCTCCGGGAGGTGTCCGCGCCGGGGTTCGTGCTGCTGTGCGTGGCGGTGGGCGTGGTGGCCGCGCTCCTGGTCCAGCTCGTCTCCCGCACCGCGCCGGTCGCGCTGGTCTTCGGCGTCCTGGGCGGCTACCTGCCGGTCGCGGTGGTGACCAGCCGGGCCCGTCGGCGTCAGCGGGAGTTCGCCGAGGTCTGGCCCGAGGCCGTCGACAACCTCGCCTCCGCGGTCCGCGCCGGGATGTCGCTGCCCGACGGGCTGGCCGCGCTGGGCACCCGCGGTCCGGAGCCGCTCCAGCCGGCGTTCCGGTCCTTCGCGCTGGACTACCAGGTCACCGGCCGCTTCAGCGACTGCCTCGACCGGCTCAAGGAGCGGCTCTCCGACCCGGTCGGCGACCGCGTCGTCGAGGGGCTGCGGATCGCGCGCGAAGTCGGCGGTGGCGAGCTCGGTCGGCTGCTGCGCAACCTGTCGGGCTACCTGCGCGAGGAGGCCCGCACCCGCTCCGAGCTGGAGTCGCGCCAGTCGTGGACGGTCAATGGCGCCCGGCTCGCCGTCGCGGCGCCGTGGGTGGTGCTGCTGATGCTGTCGCTGCAGGGCGACGCGATCCGGCGCTACGCCACGCCCGCCGGCGTGGTCGTGCTCGTCGTCGGCGCCTCCGTCTGCGCGGTCGCCTACCGCGTGATGATGCGCGTCGGGCGCCTTCCGGTCGAGCGGCGGATCCTGTCATGAGCCTCGCGATGTGGGGAGCCGTGCTCGGGGCGACGCTCGCCGGTGGGCTGCTGCTGGTCGGCACCCGCCTGGTCGCGATGCGCCGGGTGCCGCTCGCGGACCGGGTGCTGCCATGGGTGCGCGACCTGCCCCGGCTCGGGGACGGCCCTGCCGCCGACGTCGCGTCTGCGTCGCCGGCGGCCGCAGCGGTCGGGGTCTTCGGGCCGCTGCTGCGCTCGGCCGCGCAGGCGGTGGAGCGCGTCCTCGGCGGCGCCACGTCGGTACGCCGCCGCCTCGAGCGCGCCGGCCTCGAGACCACCGTGCAGGAGTTCCGCGTCGAGCAGGTGCTGTGGGGGCTGACCGGATTCGCCGTCGCGGCCGCGTGGGGCCTGCTGCGCGCTGTCACCGCGCCCGGCGCCGCGGTCGCGTCGCTGCTGGTCTGCGCGGTTGCCTTCGCATGCGGGGTCCTGGCCCGTGACACCTGGCTGTCCTCGCAGGTCAAGGCCAGGGAGCGGCGCATCCTCGAGGAGTTCCCCACCGTCGCGGAGCTGCTCGCGCTCGCGGTGGCCGCCGGGGAGAGCCCCGTGTCCGCGCTGGACCGCGTCGTACGCCGCAGCGGCGGTGACCTCTCCGACGAGCTGGCCGTCGTGCTGGCCGCCGTACGCACCGGTGAGCCGGTGGCCTCCGCCTTTGACGCGATGGCGGCGCGCAGCGGCCTGCCGCTGGTCGCGCGCTTCGCCCAGGGCATCGCGGTCGCCTCCGAGCGCGGCACCCCGCTGGCCGACGTCCTGCACGCCCAGGCCGCCGACGTGCGCGAGGCGGGACGCCGCGAGCTGATCGAGGTGGCCGCCCGCAAGGAGGTCGCGATGATGGTGCCCGTCGTGTTCCTGGTCCTCCCGGTGACGGTGCTCTTCGCGTTCTGGCCCGGCGCTGTCGGTCTCTCGCTGACCACCCCCTGACCCCGCTTCACCCCTGCTTCACCCTGCTGGACTCGGAGATCGGAGCTCGTCATGACACACCTTCTGTTCCTCGTGGTCAGGCTGCAGGCCACGCTCGTGGTGGCGCGCGGTCGGCGTGACGAGCGCGGCGACGTACCCGGCTGGGTGCTGGTCACCTTGATGACGGTCGGGCTCGTCGGTGCGATCACCGCCGTCGCGCAGCCGCAGTTGACCCGGATGCTGAGCAACGCGCTGGCCAAGGTGCAGTAGTGCGGCCCCCGCCTCGAGCGGCGGGGGAGCGCGGCAGCGCGGTGGTCGACTTCGTGCTCGTCGTGCTCGTGCTGGTCCCGCTGGTGCTGGGGATCCTGCAGGTCGCGCTGACCCTGTTCGTGCGCAACACCCTCGCTGCGGCGGCCTCGGAAGGAGCGCGGTACGCCGCGACGGCCGACCGTGGTCCGGCCGACGGGGTGGCGCGCACGCGCCAGCAGGTGGAGGGCGCGGTCTCGGGGCGCTTCGCGCGCGACGTGAGCGCGACCCGGGTCGTGCGTGACGGGCAGCCGATGATCGAGGTGACGGTGCGTGCGAGCGTGCCGGCGCTCGGCTTGGGTGGCCCGGGCGTGGACCTGGTGGTCACCGCGCACGCCGTCGAGGAGAGCGTCGAGGTGGCGCCGTGAGCGCGCGGCGGTTGCCGCGCCGCCGGGAGCGTGGCGAGGAGGGCAGCGCGCTGGTCGAGCTGGTCTGGCTGGGGCTGCTGCTCCTGGTGCCGCTGCTGTGGATCGTGCTGTCGGTCTTCGAGGTCCAGCGTGGTGCGTACGGCGTGAGTGCGGCCGCCCGTGCGGCCGGCCGGGCCTATGCGCTGGCACCCACCGACGCGGAGGGGGAGCGGCGTGCGGAGGCGGCGGCGCGCCTCGCTCTCGCCGACCAGGGGATCGGCTCGGCCCCGCTGCGCGTGGACATCAGCTGCACGCCCTATCCGAACTGCCACAGCGGCACCTCGGTGATCACCGTGCGGATCCGCTCGAGCGTGGCGCTGCCGGTGCTGCCAGCGGCGCTGGGTGCCGAGCGCGGCCGGTTCGCCCTGGACGCGAGCCACACGGTGCCGATCGGGCAGTACCAGGAGATCCGGTGACCCGCTCCGACGCGCCTCGCCCGGGGCCCCGGCTGCGCGCGGAACGGGGTCAGGTGACGCCGCTGATCGTCGGGTTCGCGCTGATCATCGCGCTCACCATCGCGGTGGTCATCGACGCGACTGCCGCGTACCTCCAGCGCTCGGAGCTGTCCACGCTGGCCGACGGTGCGGCGCTGCACGGCGCCGATCTGGGGGCCACCGGTGTGGACGTCTACACCGACGGCCTGCCCGACGAGCGGCTGCGGGTCACCGTGGCGACGGTGCGTGCGGCGGTCGCGGACTACCTGCGTCAGGTAGGTGCGCACGGGCGCTACCCCGGGCTCACCTTCGACGTCGGCGTCGGGAGCGACCAGCGGGTCACCGTCGAGCTCAGCGCGCCGCTCGACCTGCCGCTCACCTTCCCCGGCTCGCCCTCGAGCCCCCGCGTCGGGGCCACCGGCTCGGCGGTGTCGAGCATCGACTGATGCCGCGGTCCCGAGCGCGGGGCGTCGTCCGGCTAGGTTGACCGGGCCCTGAGACTGCGCGAGGAGTGTGCGAGGAGTGGCCAGCACGAGACCCGACACCTCGGGACCTGATGGGGAGAAGCGGCGCCGACGACGCGACGCCCCGATCGTGATCTCCCTGCTCGGCGTCCTGCTCGGCGGTGCGTTCGGCGTCTGGGGGCTCCACGGCTTTGCGACCCAGCCGCTCCCCGACCGCACGGTGACCGGGCGCCACATCGAGTCTCCGTGCTACCGGCTCGTCGAGTACACCGTGGAGGGGAAGACCTATCGCCTCGACCTCGGCGGGAACCTCGGCGGGCGCCGGTGCGTGGCGGCGTACGACGGGAAGCCGATCGAGGTCTCCTACGAGGCCGCGCACCCCGAACGGGCGTACGGGCCGGGCGGCGCCGGTGTCCGCTGGGTGATGCTGGTGACCGGGGCGCTCGGCCTGCTGGTCGCCGTCGCGACACCGCTGCTCGCCTACCGCCGGCGTCGGCCGCCCAGCGCCTAGCGTGTGTGCCATGACACATCCCACGCCCTACATCCACTTCCCCGGGACCGCGCGCGAGGCACTGACGTTCTACGGCGACGTCTTCGGTTGCGGGGTCCAGGTGCACGCCTACGCCGACTTCGGCCGGGTCGACGGCCCGCCGGAGGCGGTCGCCCACGGCATGCTCGTCGACGGGCCGGTCGCGCTGTTCGGCGCCGACGCCGGCCCGGACGAGTCGCCACTGAAGGCCGAGGGCCTGATGCTCTCCCTGCTCGGCGCGGCCGACCCGGACGTTGCCCACGAGTGGTTCGCCCGGCTCTCCGACGGTGGCCGGGTGCTCTCGGACCTCCAGGCGCGCGGGTGGGGAGCCTCCGACGGCGAGGTCGTCGACCGCTACGGGCTGCACTGGCTGCTCGGCTACGAGCCCGCCGAGGAATGAGCCGCGCTCCTCACGTCCGCCGAGCGAATCGAATATCGCCGTTCGGCATGCGTTGGTGCAGATATCGGTCGTCGTGGATCAGGTGATGGTGATGGCTGCACAGCAGAATGCCTTTGTCGAGATCGGTCTTTCCGCCCGCTGACCACGGATCCACATGATGCGCCTCGCACCAGGTCGAGGGAATCGTGCAGCCGTCGGCGCGGCATTCTCTGTCTCGAATTGCCAGGGCTTTTCTCTGGCCCGGACTGAAGAGCCGGTTCGTGCGGCCGAGGTCGAGCGGCACCGAAGGCGTGCCGAGGACCGCGGGGACGAGATTCGCGGTGCAGGCCAGGCGCCGGGCTTCGCCGGCGGTGATCCGGGAGCCGTCCGCCAGCGTCGCCGAACCCAGCCCCTCGATGAGGGCTGTCAGGTCCATCGTGATCACCAGCGTCGTGGCGTCGCCGCCGTGCAGCGGCAGGCGGGTGGGGTCGATCGCCTCGAGCAGCGAGCAGAACGCCTCGCCGAGTCGCCGCTCGTAGGGCACCCGCCGCCCGTCCGCCGCCGGCTCATCGGCGGCCCGGCGGGGGTTGGTGAAGGACTCCAGCATCGTGGTCAGCCGCAGCGCCACCGACTCCGGCACCTGCGCCCGGATCACCGCGGACCCGTCGCCGAGGTGCCGCACGCCGAACGTCGTACGCCGACGGGCTCGGCGCTCCGCAGCGCGCAGCTGCTCCTCCTCGACCTTCTCGGCCCACTCCGGCGCGACCACCTCCAGCAGCCGCTCGGCCAGGCGGCCGAGCTCACGGGGCCCGAAGTCGGCGGCCTGCTCGACCAGATAGGTCTCCGCACGGGCCAGCATCGCCGACCACTCCTCCGCGCTCGCCTCAATCAGCGAGAAGGCATCCGTGAGGTCGTCAAGGGCTGCGACCATCACGTGGCCCTGGTCGACGCTGACATGACCGCCCGCGAGCGCCGTGCCGACGCGGTGCCAACGCAGCTCGCAGGCGACCCCGAGCCGCTGCAGGCGCCGCGCAGTCGGACCGGAGGTGTGGGTGCGGTGCGCGACCCACGCGGCCACGTCGCGACAGCCATCGGCGTCGGCCACGTCGTCGGCGCACGCGATCACCCGTGCGTGCATCGCTTGGGCGCGCGAGGCCAGGTGGGCCGTCATCCGCAGCGCCTGGCGCTTCTCCGAGATCGACAGGAAGGTCGGATCGCGGTCCGCGATCTTGTCGAGAAATGCCTCCGCGCACCCCACGTCGGCGAGGTAGGGATGAGCCGTGTCGGTCATCGTCGCCTCCCGAGATGAGGTGGTAGAAGACTTGGTTTCGTAGGATCGATTCTACCGATGTTCGAAAGCGTTCGAAATGGCTTGGAAGGTAAAGGCTGAATCTGTGGAGAACCTCGTCCGAATCGCTGTGGGCAATCGCGGCGAGGGAGCGGTCACTGCTCAGGGACGGGTGGCGTCGACCCGCACGGTGTGGGCCAGGATCGCCTCGCCGAGCGGCCCGAGGATCGGTGCGCCGAGCGCGTGGCCCATCCCGGGGATGCTGACCAGCTGGGCGCCGGGGATCGCCTCGGCGATCCGTGCGGCGCTCGGCGGCGGGTTGATCGGGTCTGCGGGTGCCTCGATGACGAGGGTCGGGGTGGTGATCGTGCCCAGCTCGGCGCCCCGCGCCAGGCCGGATCGGTCGGCGCGGGCGTGCGCGGCCGGGTGGTCGTGACGCCCGGTGTGGGCGACGACCCGCTCCTCGAGTCGCCGGAACTCCTCGGTGTCGAACGGCACCTGGTCGCCGTTCAGGATCCGCCAGTGCAGCACCCGGAAGGCGATCTCGTCCGCACGGTCCCGCACGTCGCCCAGGTGCTCCCAGAGGCGCAGCAGGGGTGGGTCGATGGAGGAGAACTGTGCGGGAGCGTCGTCAGCCTCTGCCCCCATCAGCGCCGAGGTCGCGAAGACCGTGGCCGAGCGCAGTCGGTCCGGGTGGTCGAGCAGCAGCAGCTGCACCAGCGTGCCGCCCATCGACATGCCGACCACATGGGCGCGGTCGATGCCGAGGCCGTCGAGCACGGCGACCGCGTCGCGCGCCAGCTGCGCCACGGCGTACGGCCGGCGCTCGAACGCCCACGTCGACCTGCCGGTGTCGCGGTGGTCGTAGCGCACGACGCGGTGGCGCGTCCCGAGCCGGGCGACCAGGTCCTCGGGCCAGGTGAGCGCGCAGGCGTTGGCACCCATCACCAGCAGCAGCGCCGAGCCGTCGGGGCGTCCGGACTCCTCGACCCAGAGTCGGGTCCCGTCGCCCACGTCCACGTAGCGCTCCACCCCGACATCTTCGCGCCGCGCCACCGCACGTGGCGAGCGTTCGTCGCCGCTGTCCCGCGCCGCCCGAGCCGTTGGCGCCGACTCGGCGAGGGGGTCAGTGCTCGCGGAGGAGGACGCCGGAGCCGGGGAGGCGGTCCTCGATGCCGTGCTCGCGCAGGGCGTGCCACAGGGTGGCGGCGTTGATGGCGACCACCGGGCGACCCAGCTCGGCCTCCAGGGTCTCGGCGAGGCCGACGAAGGAGAGGTTGGTGCCGACCTGCACGATCGCCTCCACCCCGGGGCCGTCGATCTCGGCGACCACCTCGCGCAGCCGGTCCTCGCCGACGCGGGCGATGTCCATGGCGGTGGGGCAGCGCAGGCCGGTGATCGCCGCGACGTCGAAGCCAGCCTCGGTGAAGAACCTGCCGACCTCGCGGTCGGCGACCGGCTGGTAGGGCGAGAACACCGCGATGCGTCGTACGCCGAGCTCGTGCAGGGCGGCCCGGCAGGCGCCGGCGCCGGTGGTGACCGGGAGGCCGGTGCGGGCCCGCATCCGCTGCTCGAACGCCGCGTTGCCCTCGATGCCGCCCCAGAACGTCTCGGCCGACATGCCCATCACCATCCGGTCCGGCTCGGCGGTGAGCACGTCGCGGACGGCGGTGTCGATCGACGCGCGGATCTGCACGAGCAGCGCCTCGAATCCGGCGTCCCCGGCCATCGTCGGGTCGGGGATGTGCATCGACCCGGCGCGGAAGGCCACGCCCTCGACGCCGGCGCGCCAGTAGTCGTGCTCGACCACCGTGTTGGTGCTCGGCACGATCACCCCGAAGACGCCGCGCGGGCCCACGACGTTGGTCATCGCGACACGCCCTCGAGCCCGGCGAGGCAGAGGTCCACCGCGCGATGCGCCCGGGCGCGCGCCGCGGGTCGGTCCAGCAGCAGGGCGTCGACGAGCAGCGGTGAGACGACCACGGCGATCACGTCGTCGGCCGGGCCACGCGGCACCTCGGCCTGGGCCAGCACCGTGCCGAACGGCTCGAGCAGGTCCTCGACGTAGCGCCGGCGCAGGTCGGCAGCGGCCGGGTCGTGGGCCGCGGTGGTGGTCAACGCCTGGAGGAAGGCCGCCACCGGCTTGTCGCGCAGCCGGTCGCACAGCACGTCCACCGCCGCGTGCAGGTCGGCCGCGAGGTCGCCGGACGAGGGGCTCGGCGGCGACGGAGCGACGTCGATGAGCGCGGCCAGCACGTCGGTCGGGGTCGGCCAGTGGCGGTAGATCGTCGAGCGCGAGACGCCGGTCGCCTGGTGCAGCCGCTGCGCGGTCAGCGCGGTCGCGCCCTCCACGAGCAGCAGCTCAAGTGCCGCGGTGAGCACCACGGTCGCCGTCTCGTTCGCCGGCCCTGCCGGGCGTCCAGTCCGTGCCATTGAGTAAACGATACGGGATGCCCCGGTTATGTGTCGTGATGTGAGTGAAGGACGAGGGATGGTCGGTGGGTGCCGCGGTCACCACCGACCTCGTAACCTCGCCGGATGCCTCACCGTCTCGGAACCCTGTCCGTCCTGCTCGCCCTCCTTCTGGCCCCGCTCGCCGTGCCGACGCCGGCCGGCGCCGCGACTCCGGAGCAGACCTACGCCAACCAGGCCGTGCGTGCGACCAACGCGGTGCGCGCCAACCACGACCGCGGCGCGGTGAAGAAGAACGCCTGCCTGCGCAAGGCCGCCGCCCAGCAGGCGCGCAAGATGGCCGCGCAGCAGCGGCTCTTCCACCAGGACCTCGGCCCGCTGCTGCAGCGCTGCGGGCTGTCGATGGTGGGGGAGAACGTCGCCTACGGCTACCCCACGGGGCGCGCCGTCGTGCGCCAGGGCTGGATGAAGTCGCCCGGCCATCGCGCCAACATCCTCAACGGCCAGTTCAACCGGGTGGGCATCGCCGCGCGCCGCGCCGACAACGGCCAGTGGTACGCCGCGCAGGTCCTCGGCCGCACTGCCTGAGTCGGGGCCTGGCTTGGGGCCTGAGCCTGGGCCTGAGCCCGCCGCCGTACGCCGGCCGGGGCGGCGCACCCTCCCGTGAGGGAGGATCCCCAAAGAGCACCGCCATCCGGCCCGGCGTGGGCGGGACCAAGCGCTGTGAGCGTAGGGAGCGGCCCAGCCGGTGGAAAGTTGTCCCGCTTCGGCGCGGACCCGAAATAACCCGGCTCGTGTGGGCTTTCGACACCTACCCGGTGGAGCCGTAACCTGTAGGACGTGGCCGGACCGGACTTCGACGTCGAGATCAAGCAGCTCCAGGCAACCATGCGCACCATCGAGCAGGTGCTCGACGTGGATGCCATGAAGGTCGAGATCGCCGACCTCGGTGAGCAGGTGGGTGCCCCCGACCTGTGGGACGACCAGGCCAACGCCACGCGCGTGACCGGCCGGCTCTCCGCCCTCCAGGGCGAGCTCGATCGCTTCGAGAGCCTCGCGAGTCGCATCGAGGATGTCGGCCTGATGGCCGAGATGGCCCAGGAGGAGGGCGACGCCGAGGTGCTCGCCGAGGCGCAGATCGAGCTCGAGCGGGTGAAGAAGTCCGTCGAGGGCCTCGAGGTCCGCACCCTGCTCTCCGGTGAGTACGACTCCCGCGAGGCCCTGGTGACCATCCGCGCCGGCGCCGGTGGCGTCGACGCCGCGGACTTCGCCGAGATGCTGATGCGCATGTACACGCGCTGGGCCGAGCAGCACAAGTACCCCGTCGAGGTCTTCGACACCTCCTACGCCGAGGAGGCCGGCCTGAAGTCGGCGACCTTTGCGATCCACGCGCCGTACGCCTACGGCACGCTGAGCGTCGAGGCCGGCACCCACCGCCTCGTGCGGATCAGCCCCTTCGACAACCAGGGCCGCCGCCAGACGTCGTTCGCCGCCGTCGAGGTCGTGCCCGTGCTCGAGCAGACCGACGAGATCGACATCCCCGACGAGGAGATCCGCGTCGACGTCTACCGCTCCGGCGGCCCGGGCGGGCAGTCGGTCAACACCACCGACTCCGCGGTCCGGCTGACCCACATCCCCACCGGCACCGTGGTGAGCTGCCAGAACGAGAAGAGCCAGCTGCAGAACAAGGCCAGCGCGATGGTCGTGCTGAAGGCCAAGCTGCTGGCCCGCAAGAAGGCCGAGGAGAAGGCGCACCTCGACGAGCTCAAGGGCGACGTGCAGGCGAGCTGGGGCGACCAGATGCGCAACTACGTGCTCAACCCCTACCAGGTCGTCAAGGACCTGCGGACCGGCTACGAGGTCGGCAACCCCAGCTCGGTCTTCGACGGTGACATCGACGGCTTCCTCGAGGCGGGCATCCGCTGGCGCCGCGGCGCCGAGAAGGCCGACGAGAACTGACGCTGGTCGGCTGGCCACCGGCCGCGCCGCACACGACGTACGACAGGCCCCGCCTTCCGATCGGGAGGCGGGGCCTGTCGCGTCGAGGCGCCCCGGTGCCAGGGGTGTCAGTACGCCGAGCGGCGGCGCAGACGTGCCTCGGTGAGGGCCGGCGGTGCGTAACCCCGGTCCGCGTCGTTGATCGTGGTCCCCGGTGCGACGATCTCGTCGATGCGGTCGAGCACGTCGCGCGGCAGCGACACCTTCTCCGCGCCCAGCTGGGACTCCAACTGCTCCATCGTGCGCGGCCCGATGATCACCGAGGAGACCGCCGGGTGCTCGAGCACGAACGCCAGCGCGAGGTGGATCAGCGAGACCCCCGTGTCGTCGGCGAGGTCCTGGAGCCGGTGCACCGCCTCGAGCTTGCGGGCGTTGGCGGGGTGCTGCGGGTCGTGGCGTCCGGGCTGGCGCGCGAGCCGCGTGGAGGTCACGGACTCCTCGCCACGGCGGTGGCGCCCCGAGAGCCAGCCGCCGGCCAGCGGGCTCCACGGCAGGATGCCGAGGCCGTACCTCTGCGCGGTCGGCAGCAGGTCACGCTCGACCTCCCGGGCCAGGATCGAGTACGGCGGCTGCTCGGTCACCGGCCGCTCGCGGTGGCGGCGCTCGGCGACCCACTGCGCCTCGACGACCTGCGAGGGCAGGAACGTGGAGGTGCCGAGGTAGCGGATCTTGCCCTGGTGGACCAGGTCGGAGAGCGCCGAGAGGGTCTCGTCGATCGCGATCTCCGGGCGCGGCCGGTGCACCTGGTAGAGGTCGATGTGGTCGGTGCGCAGCCGGCGCAGCGAGGCCTCGACCTCGCGGATGATCCAGCGCCGCGAGGTGCCCCCGTGGTTGGGGTCCTCCGACATCGCGCCGTGGAACTTGGTGGCCAGCACGACGTCGTCGCGGCGGCCCTTCAGGGCCCGGCCGACGATCCGCTCGGACTCCCCGCGGGAGTAGACGTCGGCGGTGTCGATGACGTTGATCCCGGCGTCCAGCGCCCGGTGGATGATCCGGATCGAGTCCTCGGCGTCGGGATTGCCCCACTCGCCGAACATCATCGCGCCGAGGGTGAGCGGGCTGACCTTCACGCCGGTGGTGCCGAGGTCGCGCCAGTGCTCGGTGTTCATGCGGTCTCCTGGTGGGGTGCGGGGTGGGCGAAGAGGCTCGGGGGCCGCTCGAGGCCGAGGTGCTCGCGCAGCGTGGTGCCGTCGTACTCGTGGCGGAACAGCCCGCGCTCGCGCAGGATCGGCAGCACGCCGTCGACGAACCGGTCGAAGCCGCCGGTCAGCCAAGGAGGCATCACGTTGAAGCCGTCGGCCGCGCCGCTCTCGTGCCACAGCTGCATCTGGTCGGCGACCTGCTCGGCGGTGCCGACCACCACCCGGTGCCCGCGGGCGCCGGCGAGGCGGTGCATGAGCTGGCGGATCGTCGGCTGCTCGCGCTCGACGATGTCGACGACGAGCTGGGCCCGGCTGGAGGCGGTGCGGTCGCCGTCGAGGCGCAGCGCCTCGGCCGGGACGGGGCCGTCCAGGTCGTGGCCCGACAGGTCGACGCCGAGGGTGTGGTGCAGCACCTCGAGCGAGTACGCCGGCTGGGTGAGCGCGTTGAGCCGGTCGTGCAGCGTGCGCGCCTCGGCCTCCGTCGCGGCGATCACCGGGCTGATGCCCGGCAGCACCAGCACCGAGCCCGGGTCGCGCCCGACGCCGCGGGCGCGCTCCTTGATGTCGGCGTAGAACTCCTGGGCGCTCTCGAGGGTCTGGTGCGCGGTGAAGATCGCCTCGGCCCAGCGGGCCGCGAAGCCGCGCCCGTCGTCGGAGGAGCCGGCCTGCACGTAGACCGGCCGGCCCTGCGGGGAGCGCGGCAGGTTGAGCGGCCCGGCGACGGAGAACTCCCGCCCGACGTGGTCGACGCGGTGGATCCGGTCGGTGTCGGCGAAGATCCCGCTGTCCTGGTCGATCACCAGCGCCTCGTCCTCCCAGCTGTCCCACAGCCGGGTGACCACCTCGAGGTACTCCTCGGCGCGGGCGTAGCGGTCGGCGTGCGGCGGGTGCTCGGGGAGGCCGAAGTTGGCCGCCGCCCCGGCGGCGCCGGTGGTGACGATGTTCCAGCCGGCGCGGCCGTTGCTGAGGTGGTCGAGCGAGGCGAACTGCCGGGCCAGGTTGTAGGGCTCGGTGTAGGTCGTCGAGGCGGTGCCGATCAGCCCGATCCGGCTGGTCACCGCCGCGATGGCCGACATCCAGGTGAGCGGCTCGAGGCGGAACCGCGAGGCGTAGCGGATGTTGTCGGCCAGCGAGGGGCCGTCGGCGAAGAAGATCGCGTCGAGCTTCGCGCCCTCGGCCTTGCGGGCGAGCGCCTGGTAGTAGGTGATGTCCAGGACCCGGGAGATGTCGGTGTCCGGGTGGCGCCAGGCGGCCTCGTGGTGGCCGCCGGGGTAGATGAACAGGTTCAGGTGCAGGCTCATGACGCGGCCTCCGTGCGGACGGCGTCCGCGTCGTCCACGACGCCGAGCTCGCCGAGCAGGCGGGTGCGCAGGGCGGCGAACTCGGGGTCGGCCTGGGAGCGGCGACCGCGCAGCTGCACGGTGAGGTCGGAGCGCACGACGCCGTCGTCGAGCACGATCACCCGGTCGGCCAGCACGATCGCCTCGTCCACGTCGTGGGTGACCAGCAGGACGGCGGGCCGGTGCGCCTCGCACAGCCGGCGCAGCAGCGTGTGCATGCGGATCCGGGTGAGCGCGTCGAGCGCGCCGAACGGCTCGTCGGCGAGCAGCAGGGCGGGCTCGCGGACCAGGGAGCGGGCCAGCGCGGCGCGCTGCTGCTCGCCTCCGGAGAGCTGGTGCGGCCAGGCGCGGTCGCGGCCGCCGAGGCCGACCTCCTCCAGGGCGGTGCGGCCCCGGGCCTGGGCGTGCTTGCCGGTGAGGCCGAGGACGACGTTGTCCAAGACCCGCTTCCACGGGAGCAGCCGGGAGTCCTGGAAGACCACCGAGACGTTGGTCGGGACCTCGATGGTGCCGTGGCCCGCGACGTCGCGGTCCAGCCCGGCGAGCGCGCGCAGCAGCGTGCTCTTGCCGCTGCCGCTGCGCCCGAGCAGGGCGACGAACTCGCCGGGGGCGATGTCGAGGTCGAGGCCGTTGAGCACGCCTCCGGCCTCGCTGAAGCGGCGGTGCAGGCCGCGGACCCGTACGGCGCTGCCGTGCGGCTCGTCGGGGCCGACGGGGGTGCCGGTGATGTCAGCGGTGGTGGCGGGCGTCAGCCCAGGGTGCGTCGCCATGTCAGGGCCTTCCTCTCGATCAGGCGGACGGTGCCGTCGGCGATGAGGCCGAGCGCGGCGTAGACGACCAGGCCGACGACGATCACGTCGGTCTGGCCATAGCTGGAGGCGAGCGTGATCATGTGGCCGATCCCGCTGGTGGCGTTGATCTGCTCGACCACGACGAGCGCGAGGATCGCGGAGGTCACCGCGAAGCGCAGGCCGAGCAGGAACCCGGGCATCGCCCCCGGGATGACGATGCTGCGGACGAACGCGGTGCGGCTCAGATCGACGGTCTCCGCGAGCTCGGCGTAGCGGCCCTCGATGGCGCGCAGGCCGTGGTGGGTGTGGATGTAGACCGGCACCAGCACGCCGAGCGCGATCGTGATGACCTTCATCTGCTCACCGATGCCGAACCACAAGATCAGCAGCGGGATCAGCGCCAGGCTCGGGATGGAGCGCTTGATCTGCACCGGCCCGTCGACCACCGACTCACCGAGCCGGGAGAGCCCGGCGGCGATGGCCAGCACCACGCCGACGACGGTGCCGAGCGCGAGGCCGAGCCCGGCGCGGACCGCGGAGGTCAGCAGGCTGTCCTGGAGTCGGCCGCTCTCGATCAGGTCCCCGGCGGTGCGGACCACCGTCCACGGCTCGCTGAGCGTGCGGGGGTCGAGCAGGCCGGTGGCCGAGCCGACGCACCAGCCGACGACGAGCAGCACCGGGCCGAGCAGCACCGCGAACGGCACGCGTGGTCCGGGCCCGAGCCGGCGGCGTACGACGCGGGCGTCGACGGCGCTCGAGCCGTCGTGCAGCGGTGCCCGGTGAGCGCCGGCGGTGGCCGCGGCCCGGTCGAGGGGCGCCGCGGTCGTCATGACGGGCTCCCGGCTCCGAGGGCCTGGGCGATCGCCTGCTCGAAGCGACGGTCGTAGAGGTCGGTGACGTCGAGGTCGTCGTGCCCCTGCTCGCGGGCGAGCAGGTCGGCGGTCTCCTGGTGGCGCGCGATCAGGTCGTCCCAGGCGGTCGGGACCTCGAAGGTGCCGAGGGCCTCGACGACGTAGCGGGCGTCCTCGGGGAAGAGCCCCTCGTGCTCGACGTAGAAGGCCTCGGCGAACTCCTCGGGGTGCGCGTTGATCCACTCCTGGGCCTCGGCCCAGATCGCGACGTACTTCTTGGCGGCGGCGGCCTTGTGGGCGTCCTGGACCACCTCGACCGGCGCGTAGAGGACCCAGGCGTCGTCGCGGACCCCGGAGGCGATGGTCGCGGCCCCGTCGCGCTCGTACTTGGCGAGGTAGGTCTTGGCGAGCGTGGGCTGGAGCGGCGCGACGTCGACCTGCTTGCTGCCCAGGGCGTTGACGAAGGAGTCGTCGACGCTGGTCATCTCGACGAGCTCGACGTCGTCCTGGGCGAGCCCGGCCTTGTCCAGCACGCGCAGGACCAGCGCGCCCTGGGCCTGGCCGGGGGAGTAGGCGATCTTCTTGCCGGCGAGGTCGTCGAGGTCGGCGACGTCGGTGCCCGGCGCGATGCCGAGGGCGTACGTCGGGTGCTCGAGCGGGTCGACGGTCTCGCGGGCGGCGAGGATGCGGACCTCGGTGTCGGTCCAGGTGGCGAAGAGCGGGGGGATGTCCGCGACGGCGCCGATGTCGAGGGCGCCGGCGCGGAACGCCTCGAGGGTCTTCGGACCGCCGTTGATGTTGGCGAACTCGATGTCGAAGTCGATCTCGTCGATGAGGCCGGAGACCTCGAGCGCGGTCTGGGTCGCCGGGTCGCCGACCCGCAGGACCGTCTCCTGGGGGACCTCGTCCGGCACGTCGGCGCCCGTCTCGAGGGCCGGCCCGGCAGCCTCGGAGGAGCAGCCGGCGAGCACGAGTCCCGAGACGGCCAAGGCCAGCGAGACGCTGAGGCGGCGCCGCGGTCGTCGGTGACGCCGACGGGGCGGGGTGGAGGGCATGGTTCTCCTTCAGGTTTTGCAATAAAGTCAACTGAATTAGTACACATAATCGGGGCGCGTGTCACGGCCCGCGGTGCCACGATCTGGCGACAGGTTTCGCCGATGCCCCGGTCCGGGCCCCCGCGCACAGACGACGAGCGCCCACCCGGAGGACCGGGTGGGCGCTCGTGGAGCGCGCGTCAGGCGGAGGCGGCCTGGGCGACCGTGGCGCACCAGATCGCGGCCCGGTCCACCAGCTCCTCGCGGGGGACGTCGCGGTCGCGCAGCGTGCAGGTCAGCCAGGCGTCGCCGAACAACCCGCGCCAGGAGACCTCCCGCCCGCGGTCGGTGCGGCAGGCCAGGCCGACCGACGCCGCGCCGTACGACGGGGCGCCGGGCAGCGGCGTGCACCCGTCGGCCTCCCGGGCCGCGCGGGCCACCGCGCGGGCCTGGTCCGGGCTCACCGGCGGGGCGAAGACCCAGGCGCGGGCGGCGGCGTCGCCGGCCGTCCAGGCGCAGCCGTGCTCGTGGGCCACGTCGCGCACGCCCTTCGCCAGCTCGACCCGGTCGCCCGGGGCGTGGGCCTGCTCGTCCTCGGGGTCGGCGCCGAGCGCGGCGGCCACGCTCTCCGGCGGGACCTGGGCGCAGAAGGAGTCGCGGCGCACCGCCAGGGAGGTGGTGTCGAGATCGGCCAGGGTGAGCGTCGGTGAGACGACGGGGGCGTCGGGCTCGTCCGCCGAGGGGGAGGGGTCCCCGCCCAGGGTGAGCACACCGAGCAGCACCACGACCCCGGTGAGAGCGATCGCGGCGACGACGAGCCTCAGGGGCCGGGCGGTGCGGAACACCACCCCACGATACGGAAGCACGATCCCCGCATCGTCCGCCGCCTCGGTTACCGTCGTACGCGTGATTCGATTCGAGAAGGTCACCAAGACCTACCCCGGCACGGGCAGCCCCGCCCTCGACCAGGTGTCGATCGACGTCGAGAAGGGCGAGTTCGTCTTCCTCGTCGGCACCTCCGGGTCCGGCAAGTCGACGGCGCTGCGACTGGTGCTGCGCGAGACGCGCCCCACGTCGGGCCGCGTCTACGTCGCCGGCAAGGAGATCAACCGGCTTGCCGGCTGGAAGGTCCCCCGGCTGCGCCGCCAGATCGGCACGGTGTTCCAGGACTTCCGGCTGCTGCCCAACAAGACGGTCTCCGAGAACGTCGCCTTCGCGCTGCAGGTGATCGGGCGCTCGCGCGCCGAGATCGCCAGCCTGGTCCCCGAGACCCTGGAGCTGGTCGGGCTCGAGGGCAAGGGCGACCGGTTGCCCGACGAGCTCTCCGGCGGCGAGCAGCAGCGCGTCGCGATCGCCCGCGCGTTCGTCAACCGGCCGATGATCCTGATCGCCGACGAGCCCACCGGCAACCTGGACCCGTCGACCTCGGTCGGCATCATGAAGCTGCTCGACCGCATCAACCGCACCGGTACGACGGTGCTCATGGCCACCCACGACCACGGGATCGTCGACCAGATGCGCAAGCGCGTCGTCGAGCTCGACCACGGCCGGGTCGTGCGCGACCAGGCCCAGGGCGTCTACGGCTTCCAGCACTGACACCCGCGGCTCGCCGCCCGCCGCGCCCACACGCGCGGGGACGGAGGAGTCCCGAGCCCGTCGTACGTCCCGAGATCCATCCTGATCAGGAGTCCTTCCGACCTCATGCAGCTGCGCTACGTCTTCTCCGAGCTCCGTCAGGGGCTGCGCCGCAACCTGTCGATGCACGTCGCGGTCGTCCTCACCCTCTTCGTCTCCCTCACGCTCGTGGCCCTGGGCGTCCTGCTCAACCAGCAGGCCGACCGGGCCGCTGAGCGCTACGGCAACGAGCTCCAGATCGCGGTCTACCTGTGCCGCGAGGACGACCAGTCGCCCTCGTGCAACACCGCCGCGACCGAGCCGCAGAAGGAGGAGATCCAGGCCGTCATCGACGACAACGCCGAGGTCGCCTCCTCCGACTTCGAGACGCGGGAGGAGGCCTTCGACAAGATGCGCGAGCTCTTCGACTTCCCCGACGAGTACTTCGAGGGCTCCGACCCGGTGATGACGGCCGAGAACATGCCGGAGGCCATCTGGATCACCCTGAAGAACCCGAAGGAGTCGGCCGGCATCACCAGCGCGGTGGCCGGGCTGCCGGGCGTCAGCCGGGTGGTGGACAACCGCGAGGTCGTGGTGCGCATCTACGACACCCTCGACGTGCTCCAGAAGGGCGCGCTCGCGGTCGCCGGCTTCCTGGTGCTGGCCGCGCTGCTGCTGGTCGCCAACACGATCCGCCTGGCGGCGTTCGCGCGGCGCAAGGAGATCGGCATCATGCGGCTGGTCGGCGCCTCCACGCTCTACATCACCCTGCCGTTCCTCCTCGAGGCGCTGGTGACCGCGGTGATCAGCGTGGTGCTGGCCGGTGGCGCGCTCGCGGCGCTGATGAAGTTCGGCGTGCAGGACAAGCTCGCCGAGTCGCTCGCGTTCATCCCGTGGATCGGCTGGCCGGAGCTGACGACCTCGGTGATCGTGATCGCGATCCTCGGCCCGCTGCTCACGCTGCTGCCGACACTCCTGCTGACCCGCAAATACCTCAAAGTCTGATCGCTGACGCCTAACGTGGGCGCGGGTTCTTCCCCGAGCTCTCCCGAGTTTCCCCGATCAGTTAAGGCAGACCTGGTGCGCATCTTCCCCCGCGCCTCGCGTTCCCGCATGGCCTCGTTCGCGCTCGCCGGCGCCCTCCTCGCCGGCTCCGCCGCGGTCCCGTTGGCCCAGGCGGCCGACGACGGGCTCAAGCAGGAGCAGAAGAAGGTCGAGAAGCAGCTCGACCACGCCCACGACGAGCTTGAGCACTCCAGTGCCCGGGCCCGCCGCGCGGCCGCGGCGCTCGAGGCCTCCGTCGCCGAGCTGACCTCGGCCCGGCAGGTCCTCGACACCGCCCGGGCCCGGGTCACCGCGGCCAAGGCGCGTGATGAGCAGATGCGGGCCCGCCTCAAGGTCGCCGAGGAGCGGCTGCGGGTGGCCCGCGCCGAGGTCGCCGCCGGCCAGCAGGCCGTCGCCGACCAGCGCGCCTCGGTGGTCGACACCGTCACCTCCATCTATCAGGAGGGCGACCCGGAGATGCTCGCGGTCTTCTCGATCCTGGAGGCCCAGAGCCCCAGCGACCTGATGCGCGGCGTCGAGGCCCGCAAGACGGTGGTCGGCAACGAGACCGCTGCCTACGACGAGCTGCGGGCGACCGAGGTGCTGCTCCAGGTCCGCGAGTCGCGGGTCGAGGAGGCCCGCGCCGAGGTCGCCGAGCAGCGCCGCGAGGCGGCCGCCCACCTGCGCACGATGCGCGGCCTGCACGCCGAGGCGCGCGAGGCCCGCGCGGCCGTGCGCACCCGCGTCGACGCCCGGCGCGCCGCGCAGCGCACGGCGTACGCCGCCAAGGCGCGCGACCAGCGGGTGCTGGACCGCCTCGAGCAGCGCGAGGAGCGCATCCGCCGCCAGATCCTCGCCGCCGCCGCGAAGACCCGCGGTGGCTACCGCGGCGACGCCGGCGGGTTCTTCGACAACCCGGCGCCGGGCGGCTACCTCACCTCGCCGTACGGCTACCGCAAGCACCCGATCTACGGCTACTGGGGCCTGCACGACGGCACCGACTTCGGCGCCGCGTGCGGGACGCCGATGCGCGCGGTCGCCGACGGCACGGTGGCCTCGCGCTACTACTCCCAGGTCTACGGCAACCGGCTGCACCTCAACGTCGGCAACGTCAACGGCAAGTACGTCACGGCCGTCTACAACCACGCGACGAACTACACCGTGAGCCCCGGGCAGCGGGTCTCGCGTGGCCAGGTCATCGGGTACGTCGGCTCGACCGGCTGGTCGACGGGCTGCCACCTGCACTTCACGGTGCTGGTCAACGGCGCCACGGCGAACCCGATGAACTACCTCTGAGCCCTGGTCGGCGGCGCCGGGGACCCTCCGGCGAACAACCCGGTTGCGTCGGTTGACACAATCAGCGCATGGCCAGGGAGCAGGGGCAGAAGATGGTCGCCCAGAACAAGAAGGCGCGCCACGACTATCACATCGAGGACACCTTCGAGGCCGGCCTGGTGCTCCAGGGCACCGAGGTGAAGTCGCTGCGGCAGGGGCGTGCGTCGCTGGTCGACGGCTTCGTCGACATCGACCGCGGTGAGGCCTGGCTGCACGGCGTCCACATCCCCGAGTACTCCCAGGGGACCTGGACCAACCACTCCGCGCGCCGCAAGCGCAAGCTGCTGCTGAACCGCGTGGAGATCGACAAGATCGAGCGGCGGGTCAACGAGAAGGGCCTGACGGTGGTGCCGCTCTCGCTGTACTTCAAGGACGGCCGGGCCAAGGTCGAGATCGCCCTGGCCAAGGGCAAGAAGTCGTGGGACAAGCGCCAGAGCATCGCGGAGCGCACCGCGGACCGTGAGAAGGAGCAGGCGCTCGGTCGCCACCTCAAGGGCATGAAGGACTGAGTCCCGCCCGGCGCCGGGCGTGGCCCCGCGGGCCGTCCGGGTGCACCATGGAGGATGGCCGACCCGCTGTGGAGCACCGTCGCGACCGAGCGTCGTGAGCTCGCCGACCTGCTTGACGGCCTCGCGCCCGAGCAGTGGCCCACCCCGAGCCTGTGTGCCGCGTGGACGGTGCAGGGCGTGGTGGCCCACCTGGTCAGCGTGCAGGCCAGCGGCGTGCTGGGGTTGGTGCGCGCGGCGGTCGGTGGCGTGGGCAGCCCCTCGGCGGTGATCGAGTACCTCGCCGACCAGTACGTCGAGCGCGAGCCCGCCGAGCTGGTCGCGCTGCTGCGCGAGCACGCCGAGGGCCGGGTCGCGCCGCCCGGCATGGGCGCTCGTGCCGCGATGACCGAGGTGATGGTGCACCGCGTGGACATCGCCTTCCCGCTGGGGCTGCCCGCCGAGCGGCCCGCGGAGCTGTGGCGCCCGGTGCTCGAGCTGCTCAGCGGCCGCGCCCCGCGGCTGGGCACGATGCTGGGCGGTCACCCGGACACGACGTGGGTCGCGACCGACCTGGGCTGGCGCAGCGGCACTGGCCCGGAGGTCACCGGCCCGGCCGAGGCGCTCGCCACGGTGCTCGCCGGGCGGGCCGCGGAGGTGGAGCGGCTCGCCGGGCCCGGCACGGCCGCCGTACGGGCTTGGGTCACCGCCTGACCCGACATGGTTACCGTGGCGGCCATGGACTCCGGCACGCTGATCGACGTCGTCCTCATCGTCGCCTTCATCTTGATGGGCGGGGTCTTCGCCGCCACCGAGATCGCCCTGGTCTCGCTGCGCGAGGGACAGGTCGCCAAGCTGGAGGCGGAGGGCGGGCGCGGCGGATCGGTCGCCAGCCTCGCCCGCGACCCCAACCGGTTCCTCTCCGCGGTGCAGATCGGCGTGACCGTCGCGGGGTTCTTCTCGGCGGCGTTCGGTGCCTCCTCGCTGGCCCCGCAGTTCGCCCCGTCGCTGGCCGACCTCGGCGTCCCGGCGGCGGAGACGGTGTCGCTGGTGGTGACGACGCTGGTGGTCTCCTACCTCTCGCTCGTGCTCGGTGAGCTGGTGCCGAAGCGGCTCGCGCTCCAGCGCTCGATGGGGTTCTCGCGGGTGCTGGCGCCGCCGCTGGGGCGCTTCGCGACGCTGATGACCCCGGTCATCTGGCTGCTGTCGGTGTCGACGAACCTGCTGGTGCGGCTGCTCGGCGGCAACCCGGACGCCGCCAGCGACGAGATCGACGAGGACGAGCTGCGCGGGATGATCTCGGGTCACGCCGGGATCCCCGCCGAGGAGCGCGCGATCGTCGAGGAGGTCTTCGAGGCCGGTGACCGCTCGGTCAAGGAGGCGATGTGCCCGCGCCCCGACGTGGTGTTTCTGCCCGGTGAGATCACCCTCGCCGAGGCGGTCGAGATCATGGCGGTGAACCCCTACACCCGCTACCCGGTCACCGGCCGCGACTTCGACCAGGTGATCGGCTACGTGCACCTGCGCGACCTGCTCGGGCGCGGCGACCTCGGTGAGGTGCAGGTCGCCGAGGTGGCGCGCGAGCTGCTGGTGCTGCCGGCGACCAACCGGGTGCTGCCCACCTTGAGCCGGATGCGCCGCGAGCGCGCCCACATCGCCTTGGTGGTCGACGAGTACGGCGGCACCGACGGCATCGTGACCCTCGAGGACCTGATCGAGGAGCTGATCGGCGAGATCCGTGACGAGTACGACGAGGACGAGGTCGAGCCGGACCGCCTCGCGCCCGGCAGCGAGGTCTCCCTCGACGGCGGCCTGACCCTCGAGGAGTTCGAGGAGCGCACCGGCATCGAGCTCCCCGACGGGGCCTACGAGACCGTCGCGGGGTTCGTGCTGGCACGGCTCACCCGGATGGCGGCCGTGGGCGACCGGGTGACGGTCGAGGGCCACGTCATCGAGGTCGAGGCCGTCGAGGACCGCCGCATCACCCGCGTCCGGGTCCGGGCCGCGTCGCCGGGCGAGGCCGCCGACGACTGACCTCCGTCAGGGGCGACTGGTCTGGGGGACCTCCGGTCCCGATGGGCGCGGAGGCACCACGAGTATCACTTCTTTAAAGATATGCGATTAAAACAAAGGAAGTGGCACGGATGGTGGTACGAGGTCTGCTCGCACGGGCGGCCGCTGCGGTCGTGGCGGGGCGGTGACCGGGCGGTGTCCGCCGAGTACGCCGGCGACGGTGCGTTCCTGCCCGCCTCGGCCTCGACCGCCCGCCGCGACCCGGTGATCCGTGCCCGGCTCACCTCGGCGGCGCCGCGGGGCGAGGCCGGCTGGTACCGCCGCCCGGTGACGGTGAGCTTCACCTGTGCGCCGACCAGCGGCGCGCTCGCGACCCCGTGCCCGGCCCCGGTCATGGTGAAGCGCCAAACGGGCGGTCGCACCGTCACTCGCACCCTCCATGCGATCGACGGGGGAGTGGCCACCGTCTCGGCGCGGGTCGCGCTCGACCGCACCGCACCGCGGGTCCGGGTCGCCGGCGTGCGACCGGCCGCGACGTACCTCGAGCGCCCGCAGGCGCGCTGTGTCGCCGGCGACGCCCTCTCCGGCCTGGCCACGTGCCGGGTCACGACGACCCGGACGGGCGACCGGGTCCTGGTGCGCGCCACGGCGCGCGACCGGGCCGGGAACACCCGCACGGCGCGTACGTCGTACCGCCTGAGCGACATCGTGATCAGCGGCGCCTCGCGCCGCAGCGGCGTGTGGCAGGTGGCCAAGGGGCGCACGTACTCCGTGCTCGCGCGCTCGGGGACCCAGCCGCTCTACGTCTACGCCGCCCCGGCCGGGCGCGCGCCGCACGGCTCGCGGATCGGCTTCGCTCGGGCCGGCGCCGGGACCTGGGTGCTGCCGGTCGGCATGACGATGGCCACCGGCTACTCCCGCGACTGGCGCCTGGGTGTCGTGCTCGACGGGCAGCTGCGCGAGGTCCGGGTGCGGGTGCACGGCTGAGGCTCGGCCTCCGCGCCCGTATGTCGGGTGCGGAGGCTGGGGCGTGGCGTCTACACTGGCGGCGTTGACAACTACAGAGGGGCTGATCGGTTTCGACTTGGGACGTTAGTTCCAAGGGAAGCGGGTCGAGGAGCCAGCGACATCTCGTAAACGACCGCTGGAAAACAACAACTGCCAACGCTAAGCGCAGTTCCTTCGCTCTCGCCGCCTGAGCGGT
Organism: Nocardioides ochotonae; assembly: GCF_011420305.2. Taxonomy (NCBI): domain Bacteria; kingdom Bacillati; phylum Actinomycetota; class Actinomycetes; order Propionibacteriales; family Nocardioidaceae; genus Nocardioides; species Nocardioides ochotonae. The sequence continues at coordinate 836,299 of NZ_CP061769.1, forward strand.
GATCGAAGCGTCAGACCGGGCATCCGTCTCCGTCCCGGACCCTGGCGTCATCTAGGAGACTTGCTGCTCACTCCGTGTCGCGGAGGGTGAGCGGGACTATTCCGTGACTGAGCCTGTCGGGGACGTGTCCGTGCGAGCCCCGGGGCCGAGAAAAGCGACATCACGGACTGCACCCGGAGAAGACTTGGTTCGACGCTCGAGGACCGGGGTTCGATTCCCCGCAGCTCCACAGATCAGCAGATCCCCTTCTGTGACGAGGGCCCGCCGCACCCGCGGCGGGCCCTCGTTGTCATGTCCGGACCCGATGGGTCAGGTCAGCAGCTGGCGGTTGACCTAGGCCAACCGCTCGTGGGCTTGCTCGAGCAGGTCGTCGTAGTCGCTGCGGATCGTGTCAAAGCACTCGACGAAGTCAACAGCAGCACCCACTTCGTACTTGTGGATGTCCTCGAGTTCCTTGGTGGGGTAGAAGATCGCGGCAGGACCCTCTTCGGTGGAGCTCGACGGAACCGCGATGGCGTCCATCCGTTTCTGGGCTTCTTCGCGGATCGTGCTGTCGAACTCCACGAGGTTGGCCCTGTCCCAGCCGCGCTGCGCCATGCAGGAGGACCATTCCTTGGACATGGCGGCGAACTCAGCGCTCGAGAAGACGAACGTGCGGATAGTCTCCGTGCTTCGCTCCAGGTCGCTCTCCCGCTGTTGGAACGACTTGTCCATGGCGCTGGCGGCCGTGGCGTCGCAACCCTTCTCGCCCTCCAGCGCGAGTTGGTAGGCGGCATAGTCGGCGTGCGAGAGGCCGGCGGCGTACTGGTCGTTCTTGTCCTCACGATCGGACAACTCAGTGCTACCGGAGTTGGTGGTGACACCGAAGCCCTTCTGCTTCACCTCGTCAACCGTCATGGTGACCTCCATGTAACGAGCGTCCTTGCGATTCCCCGTGGGGAGGACCAAGGAGTCCTCGTCGAACTCTCGGGGGAAGTAGTCGAATCCTTCGCTCTTCATGCACGCCGCCATCTGCTCTTCTTGGTACTGCCACTTGTCCCTCACCAGGTCTCGAATCCCTGCGTTGGTCAACGGCTCAGGGGCTTCAGCGCGGCTGCTGCACCCAAGCAGCGACGAGCCAAGCAGAGCGGCTCCAACGGGCAGCAGCAGCCGCGGGAGAGTTCCGCCGAGTCGGGTCACCGGTCGACCTCCAGCGTCGGGGCGCCACCTCGAGCCGCAAAATGCGTGAGCACCTCGTTGGCGGCTTCAGATTGCTTGATCGAGTAACCGGTGTCGGGGTAGTCGGCGAAGAGCTTGTAGAAGTAGAGCCAGACGAAGGCGTCGTCCGACAAGTGCTCATTTGCCTCATCCAGCAGCGCCTGCACCCGGGCCCTGTCCTGCGCGGCGAAGTCGGGGGAGGTTGCCGAGACCAGCACGACGATCCTCAGCCAGTCCAACTGCTCCGAGGTGAGACCAGCCCGGAGGTCGGCAGCCTCCAAGGAGTCGACGACCCCCCGCCAAGCACTCGTCAGGTCCTCGGTCGCGCACTCCAGCGGGAGTCCGGCGGCGATGCGCTCCGTGACCACGTAGTTCTCCGACGAACTCCAGGCTTCCGGCGAACACGGGATGGACGTGTCCGCGAGTTCCGGCTCCACGTCGCGGATGAACTTCTTGGTCTCACGCTCGCGGTGCTTCAGGCGGCGAGACAATTCCGCGATCATCGCCGCAGAGGTGATTGAGGGCCTGACCTCGGCAGCGGGGTCGAAGGTGAGTTTCTCCGCGAGGATCCTGTCCAGCACTCCCTGCAACGCCTTGCGTTGGTCAGGCCTCAGCATGGTGCGTCCGCTCTGTGCATCGGCGGATGCCGCAGCGGCCAACGTGATCAGCGGGACGTCACTGAATGCGGCCGCCTTCAACGCTTCTGCGAGGCCCTTGTCCCACAGTTCTCGGCTGTGGGAGTACTTGACTTCGGTCAAGAAGCTGGGCACCTGCTTCCCCAGGGCGCTCCACCCAATGACCGAGATCATGTAGCCGAACGGCTGTGCCGCGTCCTTCACCAGCAACGCTTCCTCGAAGTGACTCACCGGCGTGGGCGTGGGCGTCGACGTGGGCGCCGGTGAGGCGCTGGTTTCCTGCGCCACCGTTTCCTTGTCAATCTTCGTCTGCCCGGTGCAGGCGGATGCAGACACGACAGCGAGAGCGACGATTGCGGCGAGAGCGTGTGCTGGAACGCCACGCTGCGGCAATCCTCGAGGAAATGGCATGGAGACCTTTCAAGTGGCGGGATCGAGGCACAGCCTGGTCCCAGACCCAGTGGCGTGCGGGGAACCTACTAGAGCGCAGCCCGCGGCGCACGGAAATTGGGCCGTGGCCGTACCCCACGTCGAGAAGTGCGCACCTCCGCGGCCAACGGTCGCCAGCGTGAGTCGGGCCTCTGGTGAGACTTGTGCGCACCTTGTGCCGCTAGCGCGGACCAGGGTGGGTGCTGATTTCGGCGCCGAGGGTGCAAGCCTCTAGACCGTTTCGAGGAAAAGCATCGCTGACCTGCGGTCTAGCCAATCCATGTAGACCCCACCGAACGGTCTTCGCGGATTAAGGACGAGGACTTCGCAGAATTGTCGGTCTCTTATCCCTGTGAGCAATGACCCGGCGACGGACTAGCATCCAGCGCGTGGGTGGCTCTCCGGAGGGATTCGAGTACGTCCGCCGCGCCGACGGCAGCGTGGTCATCACGCACTACGGCCGGGTGGCGGCGAAGCTGCGAGGCGGCCGCGCCGCGGAGTTCCTCGCCGAGGTCGAGGATGATCCCCAGCTGGCCATGGCCCGGTGGACCGGGAACTACCGGCACGGCAACGAGCGGGTGGCTCGCCAGCATCCCCGCAACAGGCGCTGAACGGCCCGATGACGACACCGCGCCGCGTCCCGCTCGCTCGCACACCGGACGAGCAGGCCGAGGAAGACGCGTTCCTGGCGCTCTACGGCGCCTGGGCGCCCATGGACCCGCAGACCTTCGCGAGAGAGATGGAAGGCTTCGGCCGGCCCTGGTGGGTCGTTGGTGGATGGGCCATCGAAGCCGCGACCGGCTATTGCCGAGAGCACGAGGACACCGACGTCTCCATCCTGGCTTGCGACGTCCCCGCGCTCGTCGAGTTCATGAGGGGACGCTGGCACGTCTGGAACAACGTCGGTGGAGTCCTGCACCCACTCGGCGACCGATGGCCCACGGTCGAGGAGCCCCGCAGCCAGTTGTGGCTCCGCGAGCACGCTGCCGCTCCCTGGATCATCGACATGCCGCTCACCCCGGATGCCGACGGCAAGTGGACCAACAAGTTCCTGGCCGACCACGTCGACGAGGTCGAGAACGTCACCTGGGCCGCCGACGACGGCATCCGCTATCTGCTTCCCGAAATCGTCCTCTTCTACAAGGCACGCCTGCGGCGGAAGAAGGACGAACCCGATTTCGAGGCAACCCTGCCGACGCTGACCGCTGAGCGTCGAGCATGGATGCGGAAGTCGCTTGAGACGGTCGCCCCGGACCACCACTGGCTCGAACGCCTGTAGGACTCACCGGCATGTCGAAGCCTCCCGGATCCCCTCGTGGTCATGTCCGGAGGACCTCGGGCGAGCCGGGCTTCCCGGGCGCCCCGTCGTACCAGCGGTCCCAGGTCTGCAGGACCCAGAAGACCGCCAGCCAGAAGACCATCCACGCCTCGACCCAGAACGTCGGGTGCGTGTCGGCGAGGAGGCGGACCACGACCGCGCCGAGCGCCATGACGACCGACAGCGTGCCGTAGGCGAGTGCCCACCGCCGGTCACGGCTGCCACCGCGCCCACCCTCGCCGCGGAGCTTGTCCACCGCGATCGCGACGATGGCGCCGACGATGAGGACGAAGAGCACGATCGCCGAGTACATGTGAGCCCGGTCGAAGATCCAGCTCCTGTCCTGGGAGAACTTGTAGACACCGAACGCCCACAGCGCGAATGCGGTCGCCCAGGGGATCCAGTACGCCGGGGGATGAGCGGCCGCCGAGGTCCAGGGCGTCGACGCCGTCGAGCCACCCCGCGACGGCCGGGCCCTCAGCTGACCGACGATGCCGATGATCAGCAGACCCGCGAGCATGAGGGCGATGACCGCCAGGTAGGCGAACAGGTTGTTGGACACCGCCGTGTGGCTGGCCTCGATGAGCGCCTCCTGCTCGGCCTGCGTCCGCACCTTCGCGCCCGCCGGGTCCCTGAGCCCGCACTTGTTCGTCTCGGCCGTGGGCACGAACGCGACCACGGGGGCCAGGATCCCCGCCAGGTTGAAGAGGTTGTCCTCCCACAGGGACTTGCCCCACAACGCCACCATGACCAGCCCGAGCGTGACCAGGGCGCCGACGAACACCGACCGCACCGGTGTGTAGTAGTAGGCGCTGATCGAGCCCTGGAGGCAGTTGCCCGCGCGGTCGTACTCCTTCCACAGCGAGACCGCCAGGAGGGCGATGACCCCGACCACGCCCAGACGCAGGAACCGGTAGGTCCGAAGCGCCATCGGCGGAGGCTCATGCGCAGCCGGGGGCTTGCTTCCGCCGGGCGGTGCGGGCCGGGGCATGACGTCGGCCATCGCGTCCTCCTCACCATGGTCCGTCGTGCTCGGACGAAGGCCCGGACGCGGCGGGTCGTGACGCTCTCTCCCGAGTCTTGCGCCGCCGCCGTACAGCCTCGCTGCGCACCCCTGGCTTTCCCCAGGACTAGGGACCACGTGGCGGTCGCTCCTCCGCGGGCCCGTGCCGGCTGCTTGCTAGCGTCCGGCCCGTGAAGCGGGGAGTGCTGTTCGACCTCGACGGCACGCTCGTGGATCACCGGGCCGCCGCCGATGCCGCCGTGGCGGAGTGGGTGACCCAGCACGGCGGGCGGCGCGAGTCGGGGGACGATGCCCTTGCGGCGGAGTGGGTCCGCCTCGAAGCCCTGCACTTCGCGGCCTACCTGCGCGGCGAGGCGACGTTCCAGGAGCAGCGCCGCAGCAGGATCGCCCAGTTCCTGGCCTTCCTCGGGCGTCCGGTCCCGGACACCGGCGCGGTCGACCGGCTGTTCGAGTCCTATCTCGAGCTGTACGAGGCCGCGTGGGTCGCCTACGACGACGTGGTGCCTGCGCTGGACCTGCTCGCTGAATCGGGCGTCGCGCTCGGAGTGTTGACCAACGGGGACGAGGCGCAGCAGCGTGCCAAGCTCCGCGCCGTCGGACTGCTCGACCGCTTCGACTGCGTGGTCGCCTCGTCCTCGCTGCCGGCCGCGAAGCCTGATGCCGCGGCGTTCGCCGGAGCTTGTGAGCGGCTGGGTATTTCGCCGGGCTCGGTGTCCTACGTGGGCGACACCCTCCGCACGGATGCGCTGGCCGCGACACAGGCGGGACTGCGCGGGGTGTGGTTGAACCGGCTCGCGGAGGATCCGCACGTGCAGCCGGAGGCCACCATCAGCAGCCTCCTCGAGATCGAGGCGATCCTCGGCTAGTGCGGTGCCGGTGGGTCCCCGGAAGTCGGGCAGGCACCGATCCGCTCAGGCAGGGCGCACGCCGGCCCGCTCAAGCATCTCCAGCACGCCCCCGAGCTGGTAGTCGAAGAGCTGGTCGGCCGTGTCCTCGAACTCCGGCCCGTACCAGCCGAAGACCTCGGCGCTGATCGCACCGAGGACCGCGTTCCAGGCGAGCAGTCCCGTCGCCATCACCGCGGGGTCGACCTGGTGGCCCAGAGTTGCCGCGACCGCCGTCAGGTCGGCCCCGAGGCGTCCCTCGACGGGCGCCGGGCCTGGCTCCGGAGACCGACGGGCGGGGTCGGCGTCGGCGAGGGCGCCGATCAGGCGGGCGACCACGCGGGTGCCGGGCTCGGTGGTCCGGTCGGCCGGTGCGTGGTAGCCCGGGACCGGACTTCCGTAGAGCAGTGCGTACCGGGCCGGCTCGCGTCGAGCCCAGGTGCGGACCGCGCGGGCGATCTCGGCGACCTCGTCGAGGGGTGCCAGTGAGCGGCTGGCCAGTGCTGCGTCGACCTCGTCGGCAAGCCCGCCGTACGCGTCGATGACCAGCAGCGTGAGCAGCTCGTCGCGGCTGGCGACGTAGCGGTAGATCGCCGAGGAGACGACGCCGAGGTCGCGGGCGACCGCGCGCAACGAGAGCGCCGCCGCGCCCTGGGTCGCGAGGTGCTCGCGGCCGATCCGGACGATCTCGTCCATCGTGCGCTCGCGGGCGCGCTGGCGAGGAGTGGTGGCCATGCCCGCATCCTTTCCCGAGCGAGAGCGATGGTCAATGAAGAGAGCAGTGCTCTTGACGACCGCATGGGCTTGCGCGATGCTCAAGTGAGAGCACTGCTCTCTTTTGTCACGTCGCCGAGGAGCCCTGATGTCCCAGATCTACACCGTCATCGGCGCGGGCCCCGTCGGCCGCACCATCGCCGAACAGCTCCTCGCCCGGGGCGAGAAGGTCCGGGTGCTGACCCGTTCCGGCTCCGGTCCCCGGGGAGCGGAGCGGGTCGCGGTCGACGCCGGCGACCCGGTTGCGCTCCGGGGCCAGCTCGACGGCTCGGCGACGGTCTTCCACTGCGCGCACGCGGCGTACGACGTCCGTGCCTGGGAGCGCGAGCTGCCGCGGACCGAGGCGGCCGTCCTCGAGGAGGCAGGCCGGGCCGCCACCGGGGTCGTCTTCCCCGAGAGCCTGTACTCCTACTCCCGCACCGACAAGGCGATGACGGAGACCTCCGAGCGGGCGGTGAGCACCGGCAAGGGCGGTGTGCGCGCCCGGCTGCTGCTCGCCCGCGCCGCCCACTCGACGCCCACCGCGAGCGTGGTCGCCAGCGACTTCATCGGCCCCTACGCCCTCGCCTCGCACGTCGGGGAGCGGATGCTGAGCGCCGTGCTGGCCGAGAGGATGCTGCGGGTGGTCGGCAGCCCCGACCAGGCGCACTCCTTCACCTACGTCCCCGACCTCGCCGCGACGATGATCGCCGTCGCCGACCGCGGCCTGGACGGTGACCGGCTCTGGCACGCCGCGACCGGCGCGCCCGTCACCCAGCGCGAGGTCGCCCGTGGGTACGCCCGTCTCGCGGGCGTGCGCGAGCCGAGGATCGGCCGGCTGCCCACCGCGCTGCTGCGGGTGCTCGGCGTCGGCGTCCCGATGATGCGCGAGCTGGCCGAGGTGGCCCACCAGTTCGAGCGGCCCTTCGTCCTGGACTCCGCTGTCAGCCAGGCCGAGCTGGGCCTCGTCTCGACGCCGTTCGACCAGGTCCTGGCCGAGACCGTCGCCTGGTGGCGCTCCCGCACCTGAGCCCGACGACGGCGGGACACGAGCGAGACCGGAGCGGTGCCCGTAGGGCCAAGGTGCCCGGGTATCCGGACCGGTCACAACGGCGCCGCACCGTCCTACAGTGACGCCAAGGGCGCTCGGGCCCAGGGCAGTTGCACCCGCCGTACGGCGTCCGCGCCAGGTTCGCGCGGAACGGCGCAACGGCAAGGAGATGCGATGTCAGCCCAAGGGACTCCGCAGGATCCCGAGCAGCCCGGACCCACCAGCGGGGGAGCCACGAGCAGTGGATCCACACCGACGCTGGCGATCGACCCGCGGCGCTCGATGATCCGAGCCGTGGCCTGGGTCCTCGGCGTGCTGTTCTTGCAGTTCGCGTTCATCTACAGCTATGTCGCCGCGTTCCACGACCCCACGCCGCACCAGCTCGAGGTGAAGGTGGTCGCGCCCGCGGTCGGCGGCAGCCAGGCCCAGCAGCTGGTCGACCAGCTCAACGGGCTCTCCGGCGACCCCTTGGACGCCTCGGTCGCCGACTCCGAGTCGGAGGCCCGCGAGGACGTCCGCGACGGGGACGACGTCGCGGCCCTCGTGCTGCGCCCGGAGAAGAGCACCGACCTGCTGCTGATCGCCTCCGGCGGCGGCGTCTCGGTCGAGGAGGCCGCCTCGGACGTGCTCACCAAGGTGGTCCAGGAGCAGCGGCGCAGCGTGGAGAAGGAGGACCTGGTCCCGCTGCAGAGCGGTGACGCCCGCGGGCTCACCGGCTTCTACCTCGTGGTCGGCTGGGCGGTCGGTGCCTACCTGTTCCCGACCGTGGTGGCGCTGGCGCGCGGGGACCGGCCCCGCTCGGTGCGCACGGCGGCGATCCGGCTGGCCGCGCTGGTGCCGTACGCCCTGGCCTCCGGGTTCGGGGGAGCCCTGATCGTCGGCCCGCTGCTGGACGCCCAGACCGGCCACTTCTGGCAGCTCGGCCTGCTCGGGACGGCCGTGTCGTTCTCGATCGCCGCGCTCGCGATCGGCCTCGAGGCCTTCCTGGGCGTGATCGGCATCGGGGTGACGCTGCTGCTCATCGTGATCATCGGCAACCCGAGCTCGGGCGGGGCGTTCCAGGCCGGCGTGATGCCTGCCTTCTGGCGGGTGGTCGGCGACTGGATCCCGACCGGCGCCGGCGTGGACGGGGTGCGTCAGATCGTCTACTTCGGCTCCGACGACCTGACCCGGCCGCTCCTGGTGCTCGCGGCGTACGCCGTGGCGGGCATCGTCCTCACGCTGCTCGTCTCAGGGCGGGGCCGGCGACCGGAGTTGTTGATGAGCGCCTGATCCGGTCGCCCGAGAGTCGGCATCATGGCGGAGCAGCCCGCACCTGCTGGTGACGTCCCGCGCGCACACCCCGCGCGCTGGGCGCTGCGCCAGGTCGAGCGGTCCGGGCTGTTCACGACCCAGGTGACCTGGCGGGCCCCGGACGGCACGATGGCCCGGTGGGAGTCGCGCTCGGCACGACGCCGGGGGCGCGTGGAGCTGCTCGACGCGACGGGAAGGACCACCGGCTTCGTCGAGGCGGCGCCGGCAACCGCCCGCCGACTGGCTCGGGCCAACCTGCTGGCCGGGACCGCCTTCATCGTCGGTGGCGGCCTCTTCGCGCTCGGTGCGCTGCTGGCGCAGCTCGACGTCGGCAGTGTGCGGCACGTCGACACGGTGTACCTCGTCGGCGGGGTCTTCTTCAGCCTCGGCGGCTACGTGTCGTTGCTGCAGGCCTCCAACACGCCCACCGACCTCGACGAGAACGGCTCGCTGTCCTCACCGCGGTGGCGTTGGTTCGCCCTCGAGCCCCGCCAGATCGGCTGGTTGAGCGCGGCGGTGCTGTTCACTGGCACGCTCGTCTTCGGGGCCAGCCTCGTGGCGGCGTTCGCCTCGGACCTCACGCCTCGCCAGACCGACGGTTGGATCTGGCTCCCGGACATCGTCGGCTGTGTCTGCTTCCTGGTCTCGGGCCACCTCGCCCTCGTCGAGGTCGGGCACGGGGTGATCTGGCGGATCATCAACGACCTCGGCTGGTGGATCGTCGGGGTGAACCAGCTCGGGTCGATCATCTTCTTCGTGGCCGGGCTCGCCTCGTTCACCCTCCCGGCCACCTCCACCGACCTGGACCCGGGTCTGGCCAACTGGGGAACCTTCGCCGGCTCGGTGTGCTTCGCCGTGGCCGGGGGGCTCCAGCTGTTCGAACGGCCGAAGGCCAGCCCAGCGCCGACTCGCCACCGGCGCTGAGCGACGCCTCCCGGCGCGGACAGCGCCGTGACGCCGCGCCGACGCCCTAGCATGCGGCTCGTGATCCTCTCCCACACCGGACCCGACCTGACTGCCCGGCGACGCGGAGGGCGACGCGGTCGGCACCCGGCGTGGGTGCTCACCCTGGCCCTCGGTGCCGGCGTGCTCACCGGCTGCAGCGACGACGGGGCAGAGGGGGCGACCGGCCTGGCGACGGGGGTGCCGGCGCACTATGCCGACGGGATCGCCGAGGGCCTCGAGCGCTATCCGGAGATCGGCCGGACGGGGATGGGCGACTTCCAGTGGGACTGCCCCCTGGAGACCGAGATCGAGGTCGACGGCGAGGAGCACGACGACGTCCTGCACACGACGTTCTTCGGCCCGATGGAGGAGGTCCACCTCGTCGAGTGCAGCTTCCACGAACCGTTCTCGGTGAGCCTGGCCTACGCGGAGGCGGAGAGCGACGAGGCGTTCACGGCGCTCGAGTCCGCCACCGGCGCCGTCGAGCAGGTGGGCAACGAACAGACCGAGGAGACCATCACCGTGGGCGAGCGGGACTTCGTGGTGGTCCACACCGATTTCCCGACCAACCCCGCGGCCGACTTCAACCTGTCCGCCCACCACCTCGACCCGGAGACCCGCTCGCGGACCACGCTGGAGGTCTCCGGCAGCAGCGACGGACTCAGCGAGGAGTACGACGAGCGCGCCGTCGCCGAAGACCTGGCGGCGATCCTGTCCGCGGGCTGACCGCCCCGACGAGCAGCACCGCAGCGTGACGCAGAACGCGCTCCGAACCCGTGAAGCAGGGGTCTTGCCGACCTACCATCGAGGGTGAGCTCCGGTGGGGGAGACATCCTCCCGGAGCGGCAGCAGTCGATGTCTCGAGAGTCGCGCCGGCAGCGACACGATCGGGCTGAGAGAGTCATCGCGACCTCGCCCGGCCACGCTGTCGACGCCCGCACGACCACGGTCCGCGCCACGCCTGCCGCCGGGTGCCGTCTGCGCTGACGGCCGCCTGCGTCGGCCGTGTGCGCCTGCCCCGTGGTCCTCCGCCGAGGCGTGCCCGCGCGCCTGTGCACCAGGCGCGCGCACCGTGCCTTGGCCCGAGCCCCATGCCACCGACACGGAGGTCATCTGCATGCCGCGCCACGCGCGCACCCCCCTGCGCTCCAGGCTCCAGCGCAACCGAAGGACGGTCGCGGCCACCGCCGCCACCGCCGCCCTCGTGATCACCGGGGTGCTCACCCCGGCCCTCACCGCCCCCTCGGCCGAGGACCTGCCCCGGCGTACCGGAGCCATCCAGCGGTTGCCGCAGATCGGGGAGCACGACCGCACGCACGACCAGCACGCCAAGCAGGCACAGCGGGCCAAGCGGGAGACCCCGAGCAGGCACGCGCAACGGGCCCGGACCACCACCGCCCCCGCGAAGGCCACGACGGCCCGGAAGGTGGTGAAGGGGAAGCCCACCGCCGCGGACCGGACGATCGCCGCCAAGCTGCGCACCCGCATCAAGAACGACCAGCTCGGCGCCAAGGTCACCGGCCACGTGGGCGACGTGGACAGCGGTCGTGCCGTGTGGTCCGCCGACGGGCACCACGCGATGATGCCCGCCTCGACCACCAAGGTCGGCACGGCGGTCGCCGCGCTGAAGGCCCTGGGCCCGGACCACAAGCTCACCACCGACGTGCGCCTCGAGGACCGGACGATCACCCTCGTCGGCGGAGGCGACGAGCTGCTCACCAGCGGCGACCTGAGCGCGCTGGCCGCGAAGACCGCCCGGCAGGTGCGCAAGCGGACGCCGTACCGGCTCCAGGTCGACGACAGCCTGTTCGCGCAGCCGTCGATGAGCCCGGGCTGGTCCGGCGGCTACTACCCGGGCAACGTCACCCCGGTCCGCGCGCTGGTGGTCGACCAGCACCAGGTGATGGACACCGCGATCGACGCCGGCCACGTCTTCGCCCACGAGCTGCGCGAGCGGGGCGTCAAGGTCGCCGACGTACGACGGGCGAAGGCGTCCGAGGAGGCCACCAGCGTCGCTGCGCACCGCACCCCGGTCTCCGAGGTCGTGATCCAGATGCTGCTGTACTCCGACAACGACCTGGCCGAGAGCCTCCAGCGGCTGACCGCCGTCGAGCTGGGACGCCCGGCGACCTGGCGCGGTGGCGTGCAGGCCCAGATGAAGGTCTTCCGCGACCTCGGCGTCGACACCCGCGGGATGAGGCTCTTCGACGGCTCCGGCCTGTCGCGGGCCGACCGGATCTCCGCGGCCAACCTGGTCTCGATCCTGCAGGCCGCCTACACCAAGGGGCGCCACACCACCATGTGGCCGCTCAAGAAGGGCCTGCCGCTCGCCGGTGCCACCGGCACGCTGGACGACAGCTACGGCCGGTTCGTCACCCCGCAGTCCTACCGCGCGGCCGGGAAGGTCCGCGGCAAGACCGGCTCTCTGCACGACGTGATCACGCTCGCCGGCGTGACGCGTGGTGCGGACGGGCGGATGAAGGCCTACGCGTTCATGCAGAACGGCGCCCCGAGCAGCCTCAGCATCCGGCAGGGCTTCGACGGGCTGGCCGCCACCGTCCACGGGAGCTGGTGACCCCGCAACCCTGAGCGCCTCAGCGGGCCCCGGTCGCAGTCGCGGCCGGGGCCCGCCGGCGTGCGAGCGCGCGGAGCACGATCTTGCGCACCTCGTCGTACCAGAGCACGACGGAGGCGAGCGCGACGCAGACGGCCCAGTGGGCCGGGTCCAGGGCCGCGGTGCCGAAGGCGACCTGGAGGAACGACAGCTCCACCACCGCCACCTGGAGGACCACCCCGAGCGCGATGGACAGCCACATCCACTTGTTGGCGAACAGGCCGTGGAACGCGCTGGTCGTCTCCGAGCGGGCGTTGAGCGCGTTGAACAGCTGGGCCAGCACCAGCGTGGTGAACCCCGCGGTGCGGGCGACGTCGAGGGAGTCCTCCCCGTCGACCAGCCCGCCGGGCAGGAAGACGTCGATCGAGAACAAGGTGACCAGGGCCATCACCAGGCCCACGGACAGGATCCCGGCCCACATCCGCCCGTCGATGGCCCGGTCGGTCAGCCCCCGGGGCCGGCGCGCCATCACATCGTCGATCTCGGGGTCCACACCCATCGCCAGCGCCGGTGTCGAGTCGGTGATCAGGTTGATCCAGAGGATCTGGGTCGCGAGCAGGGGGAGCACGAGGGCGTCGGTGTCGTCGGCGTCGGTGAGACCGATCGCCCCGGCCAGCAGCACACCGAGGAAGACGGTGAGGACCTCGCCCATGTTGGAGGACAGCAGGTAGCGCAGGAACTTCTTGATGTTCTCGAAGATGACCCGGCCCTGCCGGACGGCGGCGACGATCGTGGTGAAGTTGTCGTCGGCCAGGATCATCCGGGCGGCCTCCTTGGTCACCTCGGTCCCGGTGATGCCCATCGCGACGCCGATGTCGGCCGACTTCAGGGCGGGGGCGTCGTTGACGCCGTCCCCGGTCATCGCGACCACCTCGCCGTCGGCCTGGAGGCAGTCGACCAGCCGGAGCTTGTGCTGCGGCGCCACCCGCGCATAGACCGAGACCTCGCGGGCGACCGCGCGCAGCGCCTCGTCGTCCAGGCCGTCGAGCTCGACGCCGCTGAGGGCCCGCGCCTCGGGACCGACGATGCCGAGGTCGGCGGCGATCCGGCGCGCGGTGGCGGGGTGGTCGCCGGTGATCATCACGACCCGGATGCCCGCGCGGTGCGCCTCGGCGATCGCGGGCGCCACCTCGTCGCGCGGCGGGTCGATGATGCCGACCATGCCGACCCAGACGAGGTCGCGCTCCCAGATCTCCTCCGGCTCGTCGTTCCCCGGTACGTCGGTCTGCTCCTGCCCCTGCTCCTGCACGGGGCGGTAGGCCACCCCGAGGGTGCGGAACGCCTCGCGGGACAGCCGGTCGACCTCCGCCATCGCCGCGGTCCGGTCCTCCTCGGTGAGCGGCACCGTCGACTCGCCGACCTGACGGCGGGTGCAGCGGCTGATCAGCACGTCGGGCGCGCCCTTGGCCCACAGCACCTGCTGGTCGTCGGCGTCGGCGACCATCACCGACATCATCTTGCGCTCGGAGGTGAACGGGATCTCGGCGAGGCGACGGAACCGCTCGTCCGGAGTCGCCGGGGGATCGGACTTGCGGGCGGCGACCAGGAACGCCGCCTCGGTGGGATCGCCCACCACCTCCCACTCCCCGTCGTGCTCGGAGAGCTGGGCGTCGTTGGCCAGCGAGCCACCCTCCAGGACCAGCCGGGCCTCGGCGCGCTGGTCGGGGTCCAGCGCGCGGCCGTCGGCGAGGACCTCGCCGTCCGGGCGATAGCCGATCCCGGTGACCTCGGCGCGTCCCGAGGCGGTGACGACGCGCTGGATCGTCATCTCGTTGCGGGTCAGGGTGCCGGTCTTGTCGGTGCAGATCACGGTGGCCGAGCCGAGCGCCTCGACCGAGCTGAGCCGTTTGACCACCGCGTTGCGGCGCGCCATCCGCTGCACGCCGATCGCGAGCACGACCGACAAGATGGTCGGCAGACCCTCCGGTACGGCAGCCACCGCCAGCGAGACGCCGAGGAGCAGCACCTCGACGAGGTCGTCGGGGTCGGTGATGCCGTCGAACCAGATGATGGTCACGACCACGACGACGGCGATGACCACCACCGCGGCGCCGAGCATCCGGCTGATCCGGTGGATCTCCTGCTGGAGGGGAGTGGGGTCCTCGGTGGTCGCCTCGAGCATCTCGGCGACCGCGCCCATCTCGGTGCCCATCCCCACGGCCGTGACCACCGCGCGTCCGGTGCCCTGGGCCACGGCCGTGCCCCTGAAGACCATGTCCAGCCGGTCGCCCAGCGGGGCGGGAGCGGCCAGCGTGGTCGGGTCCTTGGTGACGGCGGCGCTCTCGCCGGTCAACGACGCCTCCTGGACGCGGAGGGCGTTGGCGGCGAGCAGGCGGGCATCGGCGCCGACACTGTCGCCCTCGCCGAGGACGAGGACGTCGCCCCGCACGAGCTCGGCGGACGGCACCTGGCGCAGCCGCCCGTCGCGCAGCACGGTGGAGACAGCAGCGGTCATGGTGCGCAGCGCCTCCACCGCGTCCGCGGCGCGCTCCTCCTGCACGTAGCCGAGCGCCGCGTTGACCACGACGATGGCCGCGATGACCAGCGCGTCGATGGGCACGCCCTCGCTGCCCTCGACCACCCACGCCGCGACCGACACGACCACCGCGGCCAGCAGCAGATAGATCAGCGGATCCTGGAACTGCGCGAGCACCCGGCGCCACGCCGGGACGGGCGGACGCTGCTGGAGCTCGTTGGGGCCGTCGGCCGCGAGCCGGCGCGCCGCCTCCTCGGCGTCGAGCCCGGTGGCGGGATCGACGCCGAGGTCCGCCGCGACCGACTCCGCATCCAGCAGGGACGCGTCCTGGGCGGGCCGGGCGGGGCCAGGTCCGTCGTCCATGTCGCCCCTCCGCCTCCGGCGTACGCACTGCCGCCAGCGACGCTACGGCGGGCGGCGTACGTCGTGGAGGGTCGTCGTACCCGGCCGGAGGGGGTCAGCTGGTCCAGGTCCAGCTGGTCAGGACGGAGCCGGTGACGTCGTCGCGCTCCGCGGCGCTGACGCTGTTGCTGAAGGAGAAGGTCGCGATGAACGCGCCGTCCTCGCCAGAGAGGTAGAACTGGTCGACCGTGTAGGAGGCGCCGTTCATCGACATCTTCGCGCTCAGGTGCGCGGTCTCCTCCCCGTCCACGACGACGCGGTCCTCGACAGTGACGTCAGCGGCGCCGACGGTCTCCAGCTCCCGCTTCGCGGCTTCCTCCGCCTGATCCGGCGTGAGCCGCTCCCCGCCGGCCGCGATGACGTTGATGTTGTCGCTGAAGCCGTCGGCGTCCTTCAGGTCCGCGGCCATGCTGTCGAAGTCGAAGCCGGGGATGTCCTGACCAGGGGTGTCCCAGCCCTTCGGCACGTTGTAGGTGTAGCCGCTGCCTTCGATCGTGGGGCCGTCGGCCGCCGGGACCGACGAGGTGGACTCCTCGGCCTGCGCAGGGGTCGCGGACTTGGGGGAGTCGCCGTCGGCGTCGTCGCCCGAGCACCCGGTGAGGGCCAGGACCGCTGCGAGGGTGGTGGCGGAGAAGAGGGTGCGCATCATGGCTGCGACCCTAGGTCGGGCCGCTGGTCCCGGCCCTCTGGCGTGCTGGTCATCGGACGTGGCGGGGGTCACGTGTCGTCGACTTGCTCGTTGGGCAGGGCGGACGTAATGTTCTCCGGGTTGCCCCAGTGCAGCGGGTGCGGCTCCGGTCAAGGAGTCGCAGGCGCTGGTGTGGGGTGGCCGTCTTGTTCGCGGAAGTCTCGCGGCGCCATTGCGGTGTCGTGTGCTGGCGAACGGGGCAGGGACTGAAATAGCCCCGAATTGCTTGACCGGCGGCAATGAGGCAAGATTCTCCACGGAGATACTCGCCGAATAGCCGAGAATGTTTTCCAGCCTTACCGGGTCCGAAGTTTTGGATGTGGAAAGCGGGAAACGGGCCGGTTTGCAAGGCGGGAAAGTCCGAGGTAAAGTAGTGCAAGCCCCGACAGGGAGGCCGCGAGGCCGACCACCGGGTGTGTCTGATCCTTGAGAACTCAACAGTGTGTCATATAGTCGACGAATTAGTTTGTTATGCCCCGTCGACACTCGGTGA